>CAWVVE010000277.1:0-4244 GCA_963933075.1 uncultured Verrucomicrobiaceae bacterium
AAATGAGCCTGAGGCGAAAATCTACCGGGCACCCGGGCGTAACCTACCTGTATCTTAACTGAAGAGCTTTCCCCTGCTATATGGCCAGAGCCTCCAACCTCACCATGTGCTCTTTCTGCGGAAAGAGCCATTCCGAAGTCCGCAAGTTAATCGCCGGTCCCGGCGTATATATCTGCGACAGTTGCATACTCGTCTGCAAGAACATCCTCGATAAGGAACTCAATGAAGATGAGACCGCCAATTTTGCGGATGTCACGCATGCAGAGAGCGGGCTTAAAGTTCCGGACCCGGCAACAATCTGCCAACAACTCAATGAGCATGTCATTGGTCAGGAACATGCCAAGAAAGTCCTCTCGGTTGCTGTCCACAACCACTACAAGCGTATTCTTCACGATCGCAACGAACTTGACAGTACCCGCACCCGGGCGATCAAAAACAGTCGCTTCTCCAAGTTGGTCGATGTCACCCTCGAGAAAAGCAACATACTTCTCCTTGGCCCTACCGGTTCGGGAAAAACGCTGCTGGCGAGAACACTCGCGGACGTTCTCAACGTCCCCTTCTGTATCGCTGATGCCACCACACTGACCGAGGCCGGTTACGTCGGAGAAGATGTCGAGAACATAGTCCTGCGCCTTCTGCAGACGGCGGATTATGACGTGGAGCGTGCCGAGCTCGGGATTATCTACATTGACGAAATCGACAAGATCGGCCGCAAGACAGAAAATGTCAGCATCACCCGCGACGTTTCCGGTGAAGGTGTCCAGCAGGCACTGCTTAAAATTCTGGAGGGCACCATCTGTAATGTTCCCCCGCAGGGAGGGCGCAAACACCCGCAGCAGGAGTATATCCAGATAAACACCGAGAAAATCCTGTTTGTCTGTGGAGGGGCATTTGTTGGCCTTGAGGACATCATACAGCGCCGCCTCGGCAAAGGCGTAATGGGATTTGCCAGCGAAGGAGCAAAAACCTACAACCCTGACAGGCGCCGCAGTGATATACTAAAGGTTGTTGAACCCGAGGACCTGCTCGATTTCGGACTCATCCCGGAGTTCATCGGCAGGTTGCCTATTTTTTCAACGCTTGAAGAACTCAGCGAGGAACAACTTGTTAATATCCTGACCAAGCCGAAAAACGCCATGGTCAAGCAATACCAGAAACTCGTGGCGCTGGAGGGAGCAGAATTGAGCATCTCCAAAGACGCCCTGTTCGCGCTTGCCAAGCAGGCCGTAAAGCGTGGAACAGGCGCAAGGGCACTGCGCTCCATCCTTGAAAAACTCATGCTTGATCTGATGTATGACCTTCCCGGTAACAATGATATCGACAAGATCACCATCAATCGTGCAGTTGTTGAGGGTAAAAAATCCCCCGTGATACGCAAGGGCAGCAGTAAGGACGCTGCATAAGGAGGGCAAAATCGCCGGCTTCCTAGTATTGCTGGATAATCGCCTCCTTCATTGCCCGGACTTCCCCCTCGTCAACACCATCTCCTGTGCCTGTTGCCGCCGAGTGAAATTCCCTGATCTCACGGATCACCGCCAAGTCCCGGATATTCTTTGAACGGATGCCCCCACAGGCAAGTATAACGGGCCTTTCCCCGGCATGGGCAGCCAGTCGCCTGAAGCGTTGCGGATCTTCCGAGGCCTTGGGCAATCCTGCCGAACTCAATATACGCTCTACCCCAAGGTCCCTAAGCCGGGAAATCCCACCCACGGAATCATGTAGAACATCAAAGGCCCTGTGAAAAGTAAACGGTAAAGGTCCCGCGGCCCGGATGAAGCGGGAAATGGCCTCGTCGTCAATTTCCTCCTCGTCAGTCAGCGCGCCACCTACAATCCCGTCCGCTCCGAGATACCGCATCTCTTCAATCTGCTCAGCCATCAATGAAACTTCCCGGTCCGTGAACCGGAAATTTCCGGCACGGCAGCGAATCAGGACAAACACCGGTAAAGAAGTCCCGGACTTGACCGCCTTAAGCAGACCTTCAGAAGGAGTGACCCCGCCAACCTCCAGGTTTTCACAGAGTTCAATGCGATCTCCGCCACCGGCACCTGCAGCGTTGGCACACTCAACAGAGGCACAGCAAACCTCGAGAATCCGCGGCTCTCCCCTAGCGCGGGATTTCAATGAATACCTCGATGCGCTCATCCTCCATGCCACTGGGGCGAAATTTTCGTAGCAACGGCTCATTGTCTTTACCGACAATCCTCAGTTGGTAATCATCTCCACCCTTGAGGGAAACGCCAAGCATGTCGTTGGTGTCATTTGTGGCATCACGCGTCCTGCCCCCCGCAATTCTCTTTCCCTTGTAAAAAACCTCAACATCTGCAGCCACCCGCTCGCCACCGGGACGCTCAACAAGGTCAATGAAAACCCGGTTGGCTTTCCGGCCCGCATAGCGGTCAGTAACATTCTCTGCCTGCACATAATCAATGCCAAGATCCCACACCAATGGAAAAATCGTTTCGGATTTTTTCCATGACGAGGCGTAAATCGCATGACGCGGGTCATCCTTGACCGCCTTCGCTGCACTGCCCGCAAACCATGCCTTTCCGAGTCCTGCAGGGTTGTATTCACAGGCCCCGGTATACTGCCAATCACTGCCGTCCCAGACCTCCACCCAACTGTGATTGCCCCGTTTATTCGACCACATCGGCGTGCCCACAAACCGCGCCGGGACCCCGACTGACCGGCAAGCATCAATCAGCATCACCGACAGGCCGCTACAGGAGGCGAATTTTGCCTCTATGGACTCATACGGGCTTTGGTCAGGCTTCGGACGCTTACTCGCGTGATAACGTACCCCGACAATTCCCCATATCTCCTTGTTGAGAACCTGCGCCGCCTCACCGGGTGTCTTGCAATTCTTGACCAATGGCGAAAAACGACCAAAGAAATCCTTACGCCATGCATCACGGCGCTCATTGATGCTTGCATAGGGCAGGACATCATTAAAAAAGAGCTCTTCCCTGATCGCTTTCGCCCACGGAAACTCCGCACGGGCCTTGTAGGCCCACTTGATATTCTCGGCCAGGTAATCGGCTTTCAACTCCACCAGGTCACGTTCAGGCATATGGGAAACCAGGAATGCCATGCCGGCGACTTCTTCATTGTTGATCCTGGCAAAAGCTGCACGCAACTCAGCAACATTATCGCCGGCCCGACTCAAGGCAGACTCAAGGCCTTCGACGTAAACCTCCGGTATCTTTTTGCCGGATATCTCCAATCCGCGGGCCGTGATTCCGGACAATACCAAGAATGAAAATAACAGGGATAAAAGGCGCATAAGCGTAACTACCGTGGCAAGACAGGTTTGGAGAGTCAACTCCGCTACCCTCATTTTCCACTAGCTATTCCTCCTTACCGTGATTTTTCCGCTCGGGAAGAACCGCACAAGCCCCTTTGCAGCCGAAAACCCTGCTCAGCAGGTAACGATTTCGGCTCACCCACATATAGAACTTCTCAGCAACCCAAATCACTCCCGGCAACCACAGGAAAATGCCAAGGGGAAGCAATACCGGCATCCGCAATCCAAGGAAACGGAAAGCCCGGGCTCCCCGATAAATCCTGCCGCCGGGAGTGACGGCGTGAATCGCCTCATGAAGGTCCTCGCGGGAAATCTCCGGGGCCATTTCTGTGGCCCGAGGGTCATTAATCGGCACCAGCTCTGCCTTGTTAAACCAGTCCATCCATGTCACCAGCCGCATCTGGAAAGTACAGAACGAGCAATCACTGTCGTAAATTACGCTATGGCGGGAGCGGGGCACGTTCTGACATTAAGTGCGAATGAACACACGGTCAAAGGCCAGCATGCCTGTTAATCAAAAAATCCATTGTCCCGATCCTCATTCCTCCTCAAGACGGAAGAAGAATGTCCTGCCCTGGCCAGATTGAAACTCAATGCGGTTTGCCGAAGGACGCGACACGGCGGTTCTGGCAGAGATCTTTGTATAAGCAATGCTAAGATCGGGTGATTCGGTTGCTTTTACGCTGCCGCTGCCATTGTAGAAAAACTCAATGAATAAACCACCGTTATCCAGGGTTCCAAGCCCCGTGATATTGAGCTCAACCGGCACCACAGACTGGGCCAGACCAATACTTGCGGAAGCTACCCGGTAAGCATCCACTGAGTCACCGACAGCACCTGGCTTAAGCTGTATGCTATCACCCGGACCAATGGAGGAAACATCAATGGCTGCATTTTTCTCCCAGATTGCGGGCGGGTCATCGGCAACGGAATCGCGAAC
>CAWVVE010000278.1:0-4227 GCA_963933075.1 uncultured Verrucomicrobiaceae bacterium
AACTATGCCCTGGATTATTCAACGACCCTTGAGGAGGGGGACTGGCAGGAACTTGATGACGGCATTGTCGCAGAGGGTTCCCAGACAACGGTGGTAGACAGCTTCCTGATCTCCAATCTTCCCGAACGCGCTTGGCTGAGAGTCAGGAAGGTGGAATAATCATGGCGCGCCCGAATTGGCCGGGCGTTGCTGCTGGCATGATGCAAGTGACATTGCGTTTGTAAAGGCAAGCGTGGAAAAATTAAAGATTTTTCCGGGTAAATACTCTAAGGATTCCTGCACCAGCCGCGTTCCAACCTCCGGAATCCTGATTAAGTAACGGGATTTATCATTAGTAGATCCAACTACCACCTCATCACCCGCCAATCAAAAATGAAAAATACCTTGTTCACCTTCCTCACATTTGCCCTGACCCTTTCCTCTTATGCACTGGACAGGGATTACGTGCCCCGCGCAATGCTCACTGAGGATCAGGAGAAGGAGGTGATCGCCCTGGCTAAGAAATGCGGTATGAAGGAGGTCTCCAAGATCTCTACCCACAACATGTATCCATCCCCTTTTCGTGGCATACGCTTGCAAGGTCCCGAGCAGGTCAAGGGCCGCGAAGTTTCCTATTCTGTGTTGAGCATGAGTCACAGCGACTGGCTGGAGCCCGGAGCCAAGCCGAGCAAGGGGCAGATAAAGCTGGGGAAGTTCTGGGCAGGCAAACCCTATACGCGAAAAAAGACGATCCTTAAGGTGGGCAAGAAGGAGTTTCAAATCGGATCCATAAATGGCATGACCCCCGAACAGTGCGAAACTATCCTCGGCTTGTTATTGAATGGAAAATACGAGCTTGGCCCCGCCGTGAATAAAAAGACAATTGGTCAGGTGGGCTGGGACAAGCCCAGTAACTTTTCCAGGCGGGGTGAATCCATCTCGGTTGGATTCCTGCACAAGGCCAAGGACGCCGGGTTCTTTGACCTTCAAATCAAGATGGTTGGCAAGAAGCTGACCATCGAGCAGATGTTCCAGGCGATTCCCTAGGTTCCTCTTTGGCGGCGGTATTGTGAGGGAGTGGATCCCTCGACGCGGGTAAAGACCTTGTGAAGATGGTCGGCGTTACGAAAGCCGCAGTCGCGAGCTAACGTTTTCAGTGGAGTAGTGGATTCCACTAACCGCCGCTTAGCCCTTGCCAGTCGCAATCGGGTGATTTCTCCGGCGATACTTTTCTTCAGCGATTCCTTAAATTGTCGTTCCAGGCTGCGCCGGTTGACCCCTATGTGATTTGCGACATCGGCGACCTTGATGGGATGGTGGGCATTCTCGGACATGAATCTCAAGGCACGGGAAACGGTCGGGTTTTCAGCAGCATAGGAGTCCGTGGATTGGCGGGGGATGAGTGTATTGAGTGGCACGAGTTCGGGAAATTTTGGAGGCTTGGACCCTTTCATCATTCGATCAAGGAGTGCAGCAGCCCGATACCCCACTTGTTCAAAGTTCATGTCTATGCTGGTGAGAGTCGGTGCAGGGGAGGAGCATATAGTGGCTTCATTAGAACATCCTACAATGCCCAGGTCTTGCGGTATGGTGAGATCTTGTGCCCGGCAGACATCAATCAGGTAGCGGCAATACAGGTCATTGACCACAAAGATGCCGACTGGAGGACGAAGGGAAGCAACCCACTTTTCCATGCCCTGAAGGAGGGTCTTCCATCCTTGTGCAGTTGTCGTGGCACCGACACGGGAAAAACGGAAAGGTGAGCAATCCAGATTTTCCGTCTTGAGGCGGTCACGAAAACCGGATAATTGGAGCACTGCATCCTTGTCGCGCAGGAACCCAAGGTAACCAAAACGCCTGAAACCGCGGCTTAAAAGGTGCTCCGCGGCCATTTGACCAGAGGCTTCAAAGTCAGGGAAGACACTGGGCAGGCTCCTGACGGGAGTATTCATCCACAGATTCACAAGTGGCACGTTCATGCGCTTGGCTGCCGCAGCCAGGGGAACCGTAGTACGTGCCAGAATACCATCGAAGGACGGCTTCCTCCCCTTTGTTTTCAATATACTCGCAGTGGTTGGAGTGATGGAGCATTCCCATCCCGCCTCGTCGGCATAGCGTTGGCATCCTGCGTAGGTTTCCAGATGCCGCTTGAATCCCCATTCAACCTCCAGGGCAATGGCAACCCGTTTGGCTTTACGATGTCTCATGCGCTGCATTTAAGCGCATTGGCTGCTTAATAGCAAGATTCCGGTGTCGCAAATACACTATATAAAAACGCAAAAAGGATATCTTGATGCTTTGCCTCCCGGGAACATTGGGGTAAATTTTTAACCTGCAGATCTTCTGACCAAAGAGTGATTTAAACAAACCATTAGACCTATGAAACGTAATAAATTTCCACGAACTCTTGTATTCCTTTTCCTGTTGGCACCTTTCCATCTTGTCATCTCAGCCAAGGAATTGCCTGATCCCGACGGTAAGCCCGCCAACATGGCCAAGCCGGTTCAGGTCTATATCCTGATGGGGCAGTCCAATATGCTCAACTTCGGCAAGGTTGCCGGGAATAAGGAGGGCACGCTGGAACATGCGATCAAGGAGAAGAACCTGTATCCTTACCTTGTGGATGATGCCGGAAAATGGACTGAGCGTAAGGATGTGCGCAACGTTCGCGTCATGGGAAGCGGCACCGGCGGCATGAGGGGTTTCAATAATGAGTGGATGACCATCAAGGGCAATGTCGGCCCGGAGATCGGTATCGGGCATCATGTTGGGGAAGCAAGCGATGCTCCGGTCATGATCCTCAAGAGCTGCATCGGCAACCGTGCCCTCGGATGGGATCTCCTGCCCCCCGGGAGCGAGAGCTTCGAGTTTACCGACAAAAAGGGTGTGACCTGGGTGCATCCCGGATACAAAGGCTCACCGGAGAAATGGCAGAAAGGCACCGAGCCAAAGAAGATCGGCTGGTATGCCGGCATGCAGTATGATGGCGATATTGCCCGCGCCAAGAAGGTCCTTGCCGAACTCGACAAGTATTACCCGGGAGCCAAGGAATACGAGGTCGCCGGTTTTTTCTGGTGGCAGGGTGATCGCGACAGCCGCAGTGCCGCACTTTCCGGCCGTTATGAGAAAAACCTCGCTCATCTCATCAAGACCCTTCGCAAGGACTTCGATTGCCCCAATGCCAATTTTGTCTGTGCTTCCCTTGGACAAACCAAGAAGGGTTCCACTGATGGTGGCGGGAAAATACTCAATGCCATACAGGCAGTGGATGGCAAGTCCGGGAAGTATCCTGAGTTCAAGGGGAACGTCGCCAGTGTCTATACGCACCCGCTTTCCAAGGGCGGAAGCTCCGGTGGCCACTACGGCGGAAATGCCGAGACCTACATGAATGTTGGCGAAGCCATGGGTAAGGCGATGGTGGAGCTTTTGCAGCAGAAGTAGGTCGATGGACAATTTCTCCGGGCCATGTCTATGCGGGACACGAGAATATTTAAGCTTGGAGGTTTAGCTTTCCCGGGCTTTTTGATTCAAAGCTTTGCAGGAAGCTCGGATCATTCCACTCCTGATTATAGACCGGCAGATTCGTGGGGTTTCTGCCGGTCTTCTTTTTTGGGGCGAACAATTTTGAGTGAAGTTACTCATTATGAAAGATAAAGACTATATGAAAGACAAAGAGCATGGAACCGTCCTGCTGGCTTCTGCTGTTGTGTTGCTGGCTGGTGGGGTTTCTATCGGTATGGGGGGCTTGATTCAGGCACTTTCCCGGTATCGGGGATTGGGTTACGAAACGTCAGCCAATATAATTGGTTATATACTGCTTACAGTTGGAGCAATCACCTTCCTGATTACATATTCTAGATACTATAAAAACAGCCAGTGAAGCGACACAAAATGAATCAGTTCCCTTTTTATCAAGCAAGTTGCCTTATGCGTGTGATCCCTCTGCTTGCTGCCGCATTATTCACTATTCAGAGCCAAGCTTTTGAACCTTCCGGGAAGCCTGTCAGGGTATTTATTCTTTCCGGCCAGTCGAACATGGTGGGAGCGGGAAAAGTGGACGGTGGCAGCAGTCGCTGGGGGGCACAGTTTATCGATCCGGTGGTGTCGGTATACGAGGGTGCCTACGACCGGGCTGCAAAGTATGATTCCATGGAGCCAATCAAGACCTTGAAGCTCGAATCATTTGGTGGCACAGAACCCACGGCCTATCCGGGTGGTGGTGCTCAGGTGACGAGGGGATTTGTCCAG
>CAWVVE010000279.1:0-4218 GCA_963933075.1 uncultured Verrucomicrobiaceae bacterium
GCTGTTGTAACTAAAATCCGCCCCTACCTTTAGCTCAGGAAAGTGGCGAAGTTACCATTGTCGAGGGTGATGGCGTGGTCGGCCAGTTTCCAGAGCTAAAGGTAGGGGCGGATTTTAGTTACAACAGCTACCATGTGATCAGTGGAGACTGCATGGCAGAGGGCGCATTCTTCGGATCTACTGAAGACGGTCGTGCTGTCCTGACAAAAATCCCTCAATTCGATCTCAGTGTCCCGAAGTGGGTTTAATGCCTTGTTCTCGGGCATGTATCCTCGACTCGGTAATGATTGAGTGAACGCTCGAGTCGTGAGGTTCTATCGGGATAAAGGAGCAGATCTGCAGATCGAAGGCTACGGCAACCTTATAAATACGCGAAGAGATGCCGGTGAGGAATCGATCATAATAACCGCCGCCCCGCCCGAGCCGTTTGCCGCACGTCGAGAAGGCCAATCCCGGGATAATAATCAGGTCAAGGCTACCCGGGGCAAACTCTTCAGCGCTTGCCGGATCCGCTGTATAGACACCGATTTTTGAGCGGACAAGGGTGGACAAATCCTTGACGGCCAATGGTATAATAGAATTTCCATCAATGTATGGCAGGCAGATTGTTTTGCCACTGCCAAGCAATTTTTCCAGGGCGTCAGTGATATCAGGCTCAGAGCTCAGTGGCCAGAAGGCGAGTATGTGCTGAGCATCATTGGCAACCTCCATCAACCGCTTGCCGATCATTTGGCTTGCACGGAAGTGGGTGGATCTTTCCATGGCCAGCAAGTTGGCTGTGACCTTTTCCCTAAGTTCGCATTTTTCTTTTGCTACTCTAGACACAGTTGCTGATTTAACTTTTTGCAAAGTAAGGAAGATTCATGGTTTGCCGGTTTGTCCCCCGTGTTCATTTTCCGCTTCTCCCTGGTTGCGAAAAGCGGCAATAAATAGCAGGACGGCGGCAATGCAGATGCAGGAATCAGCCACATTAAAGGATGGCCAATGGTTTTGTTTAATATGAAAATCAAGGAAATCAACGACGTATCCGTGCCAAAGTCGATCAGTCAGATTGCCGAGGATTCCCGAAATTAAAAGAGCGACGGCAGTGCCGTTGATTTTACCGGGGAAGTGTCCTTTTATCCAGAAGATCGATATCCCAACCAGTGCGCAAATGGCTACCAGGGTGAAGATGATGTTTGCACCGGATCCTTCGTTAAACTGCCCAAAGGCTATGCCTGTATTGTGCACCCTGACCAGGTTGAATAATCCTGGTATAAGCTCAACCATTTCGTGGAGCTTAAGTGAATTTAACACTGCGACCTTCGTTGCCTGATCGAGAAGATAGAGTGGGAGAGTAAGTGCCAAAAGAAGCTTGATCATAAAATTTACCGGATACTGTGCTCGGTCAACGATTTGCAATTAACGTCCAACAGCTTCAATTTGTCCCGGTAATGCCTGACTTTGCAATTGAAAATGAACTACGGACCGATGGTTATTATCCCATAGCAGGGATTGATGAGGCAGGAAGGGGGCCATTGGCCGGTCCGGTTGTGGCTGCTGCCGCGATTTTACCTGAGGGATTTGTGGCTGATGGGCTTAATGACTCAAAAAAGTTGAGCCCATCACGCAGGGAAAAACTCCATGCCCTTATGACCTCTGAACATTCCGGGGTTGTGTGGAGCCTAGCACGCGTTGACCCGAAGGTTATTGACGATATTAATATCCTTAAAGCCACTCACCGGGCGATGTCACTGGCGGCAGAGTCTTTATCCGTGAAGCCGGCGATGAGCCTGATCGACGGCCTGCCGATTACCGGTTTCCCCTATTCGTTTCGTGCTATTGTAAAGGGGGACAGCCAAAGCATGTCAATCGCCGCAGCGAGTGTGCTTGCAAAAGTTGAAAGGGATCGCATCATGATGGAATATGCGAAGAGGTATCCCGAGTATGGGTTTGACCGGCACAAGGGTTATGGAACAAGGCTTCACCTGGAGGCGCTGAGAAGTCATGGGCCTTGTGAGATTCATCGCCGATCGTTTGCGCCTGTTGCGCAATGTTTCACTTAATCTTAAAGATGATGGTGAACCCTTATCAAAACCAGCGATAGGTCAACTTGGCGAGGACCTTGCCGCCCGTCACCTCAAGCGCCTTGGGATGAAGATACTTTACAGGAACTTTCGGGCCACTCATGGAGGAGAAGTCGATATAGTTGCACGGGATAAAGAGGTCCTTGCCTTTATCGAGGTTAAGGCAAGAACCACTGAAAATTACGGACGTCCGGTTGATGCCGTGAACATGGACAAACGGTTCCTTATTACACGCGGGGCATTTGAATGGATGCGACTTCTCGATAGTGATGGGCTTGAACTCAATTATCGGTTTGATGTCGTTGAGGTTCTCCTTGAAAAGGGAAAAAGAGAACAGATTAACCTCATCAAGGGGGCTTTTGAGACGCCGGATAGTTACCTTAGCCAGTAGGAGGTCTAAGCCGGTGCCAGTTGGTTGTCTTCTCGAACGTGTCAGTGACCCTGAGGAGTGTTGCCTCTGCGAGATGCGGAGCGAGCACCTGAAGCCCGACTGGCATACTTGTTCCCGTGTCGCTCTGCACTAACCCGCACGGTGTGCTTACCCCGCATATACCAGCCAGATTTGCCGCGATGGTGAAAATATCAGCCAAATACATCTGCAGCGGGTCAGATGATTTTTCTCCAATCTTGAATGCCGGAGTCGGGGCGGTTGGCGAGATAAGAACATCAGCTTGCTCGAAAGCCGCAGCGAAATCCTGCCTGATCAGGGTGCGCACTTTTTGAGCGCGGACGTAATAAGCATCATTGTAGCCTGAGCTCAGAACGTAGGTGCCCAGAATGATTCGCCTCTTTACCTCATCGCCAAACCCTGCGGCACGACTCCGGCGGTAATGATCCAGAATACCTTCAGGTTCAGGGGCTCGGTTGCCGTATCTCACGCCATCAAATCTGGCGAGGTTCGCTGAAGCCTCTGCTGTCGCGATAATATAATATGTGGCGATGGCATACTCGGTATGAGGAAGTGACACATCGACAATCTCGGCACCAAGCTTCTCAAGGTGCGAAACAGCATCCTCTATACACTGCCTGACACCAGGGTCTATGCCATCGATGAAGTATTCCTTCGGCAGTCCTATTCGCAAGCCTTTGACCTCACCGGTAAGACCTTTGCTGTAATTAGGGACAGCATCGTTAAGGGCAGTTGAATCAAGGGGGTCATTGCCTGAGATTATTGAGAGCAGGAGAGCTGCATCTTCACTTGTCTTTGTCATCGGGCCTATTTGGTCAAGGGACGAGGCGAAGGCCACAAGCCCATAGCGCGAGACTCGTCCATAGGTCGGTTTAAGGCCTACGCATCCGCAGAATGAGGCTGGTTGACGTATTGATCCGCCGGTATCTGAACCGAGGGCTGCGATTGCTGTGTCATTCGCTACGCAAATAGCCGACCCTCCACTGCTTCCTCCAGGCACACGCTCTGTGTCCCAAGGGTTATATGCCTGCTTGATCCCTGAATTTTCAGTGGATGAGCCCATTGCAAACTCATCCATATTGGTGCGTCCTAGTGGGATTGCTCCAGCCTTCCGCAGGCGAGATATCACAGTCGCGTCATAGGGTGATATATATGAGTTTTGAAGAAATTTCGATGCGCAGGAACAGGGTTGGCCATTGACGTTAATCAAGTCCTTTATAGCTATCGGTATGCCTCCCAGTGGAAGGCTGATATCAGCCTCCTGAGCCTGACGGAGGGCTGTTTCGGGATCAAAAGAGAGATATGCGCCAAGATCACCATCCCTCGATTCAATCGTTTCTATCAGGTCATTAACAGCCTCAACAGGATTGCGTTTACCTCGCCGGTAATCATCCTGCAACTCAATGATTGAGAGCTTTGCAGCAGAATCGCTCATGACTCAACGACACGCGGCACGCGGAACTGGTCGGACCTGCTATCGGGAGCATTGGCGAGTGCGGATGTGGTTCCCTCACCGGGACGAGATTGATCCTCACGCATGACATCATAAACGGGAACGGCGTGCGCCATGGGGTCAATGTTTTCAACATTTAATTGTTCGAGTTGACGCACATATCCGAGGATACCATCAAGTTGCTTTGTGAAGCGCTGCACTTCATCTCCGGTCAACTCAAGACGTGCAAGGTCAGCCACGTAGTTGACGTTTATTTTTTCTTCATCCATGCAGCCATTACCGATAGCTGT
>CAWVVE010000280.1:0-4212 GCA_963933075.1 uncultured Verrucomicrobiaceae bacterium
ACGGGTTTAACGGACATACTGCCAATAGCGGTTCTCCCCTGTTGTGTTCACCCTTAAGATAAGAAGCCGCTTAATTGAGCTTACATCGAACCCTGCTGATTCGCACCTATAGCCTTGACGCAGGGTTGTAGGGCCTCTGAGAATTTGCAGATGCACCCGATATCCTTGAAAATTGTATCTATGCCGATCTGTTACTCGCACTGGGTTCTTTTGATCTGGAGAAGACTGATGACGCCGTGTCATGGATAGCTTATGAGACCTGCACGTGAAGGGAAGTGCCCCACAGAGAGCTCAAGCTGACCCTGCCCCTTGGTGAAGCCACAAAGTGACTGCGACTTTACCCTGCCGGAACTGATTGGTCACCAGAGGGAATCGCTATCAAGCGGCCGCTGCCATCTTTGTATTCACCGATGATTAATTTAAAGGTGAAATATACAGTGTGTACACAGTCGACGATAATAAGTAACAATCCAACGGGCTCACCTACCATCAACAGGGCAACCCCAAGCACCATCATGGCCAAATCGAAAAGCCCGTGTGCCCATCTGCCAAGATAGAAATGATGGATGCCTACCGTGCCGAAAATGGCGGCAAGGCATACCGCGGCGGCATAGGATTTTTTGGATTTATCTATATCACTCAAGATGCACTAGGCCTTGATCGGCAATCCCTGTGAATCCTTGAAGGATTGCGTTGCGATAATGACCAAATCAATTAATGCCCAAATTCCGAATCCACCCAAGGTCAACAACATCAAGACTCCAGTGCCGACTTTTCCCACATAAAACCGATGTACCCCCAAGATTCCGAGTAAAAGGCATAGGATTAATACGGGAACAAAATCTTTTTCACTATTTTGATTATCCATAACTTATTGATAATCTTTATAGCTAAAGAATTTCCGATGCAACCATAAATAATTTTTCGAGGACAGGAACAGGTGCGCTTACAGGTGATTTATAAAACTAATGCCCTGTCAGAAATACGGAATCCATAATGGCTATCCATTGGATTCTTTAAACCTTATTGGCGGTTAGCAAACCGGTTTTAATGATTGATGCTCCTGTCCAACACCGTGAACGCAGCTCCGGAGATTAATTTTAAATAAAATTTCAGCCCCAGCCGCTGCGCATTTCATAGCTCCTCACAGAATTACCGGCAACTGGAGGAGTTGCTTGGGCTGCGCCCTAAAAACGTCACATGTCCAGGCATGCCGGTTGCTGCCTCCCCGGACAACTTAACACCGCTGATAGGATAGCAGGCTTGCACCTCCTGCCAGCTTGGTGTCCTCTTCCAGAAGTGATCGGCTACTACCTGCACGACCTGAGCCCATTCCTGATACGCTTCAGTGATTCCATGGGAATCCGCTGGTATGGGCTGGCCTATGTCGCGGGTTTTTTGGCCGGCTTCCTGCTGCTGAAAAATTTCTGCCGCCGCGGTTATTGCGAACTGCACCATTCGCAAGTCGGCGACTTCATCACCATGGCTGCCCTTCTCGGTGTCCTGCTCGGCGGGCGGTTCGGCTATATGCTCTTCTATAATTTCGATGCATTTATCCGGAACCCTGCAATCTTCTTCCACTTCCTGCAGGGGGGTATGGCCAGTCATGGTGGAATCCTCGGCCTGGTGGCCTTTACCTATATTTTTGCCAGAAAAAAAAGGATCAGCTGGCGTGGCATTGGTGACAACCTCTGCACGGTGGCCCCGCTTGGACTTTTCTTCGGGAGGATTGCCAACTTCATTAACGGTGAACTTTACGGCAGGAAAACAGACCTTCCCTGGGCAGTCCAGTTCCCGGAGGAAATCCGCGAAGGAAATTTCCTCTCCCCGGAAGGTTTAACCCATGCCGACCTGGAACGGGAACTTGCACCCCTCAACATTGCCGCATCACGCTCAGCGGACAATAACGATACCGGGATTATCGAGGCCGTGCGTGACAACGATGCAGTTAAAGAAATACTGCGTGACTACCTCAATGCCAGGCATCCCTCTCAAATTTACCAGGCATTACTGGAGGGGCTCGCCCTTTTTATCATCCTCTATATCCTTCGTTGCAAATTCCCAAAGCTCCGGCAGGGAATTCTCACCGGCGTCTTCTTTATCGGCTATGCGGTCTTCAGGATCATTGGTGAGCAGTTCCGCGAAGCAGCTGACGGCTACGTGGGTATCTTTACCCGTGGCCAGTTCCTGTCACTATTCATGGTGGCAGTCGGGCTTTTATTCATCCTGTCAGCCTTCATTTGGCCGCACCGGCAACGGTTGCAATCAGCAACTCGTCCCGGAAAAGCAACGGATCCTTAGGCCCGAGCCAACCAAGCCCTACCTCAGTAAGGGCAAGTAGTGCGCCCCTTTTTCATGAAATTCCCGTTCCCTATAGGGCCCGGAGGCCAAAAAAACGGGATTCGCTGAGCGGAACATTCTAATTTTATTTGAAATTGTTGAAAATATGGAAGACTTTACTTTTCTATTCAGGGATTCTTTATTATTTCATCTCCTTCATGGACCTTAATCCATTTATTGCCAACGGTTTAACATTCGCTTTCGAGAAATCAACAGCCTCAGGAATTGCGATTTGCGTGGCCCTCTTTGTACTATCCAGTTTCAGCTGGACGGTAATGATTACCAAGTTCCTGATGGTCAGGCGGGTAAAGCGGCAGAACGCGGAATTCATTGAATCCTTTCAAGCATACCATGATCCGCTGCAGCTTTGGCAAAACAATGAGGCTTCAAGCGATGTGCCGATAGCTGATCTTTACCGGGCAGGTTCGCGTGAAATGCTCCATCACCTGACCGGGAACCCGGCAAAACAGGAAAAGCAATTCACTGTGGACCTTGAACTAGCCGGTAAACTCAAGCCGAGTCAGATGAATCCGGTCGAATGTGCCATGGAGCAATCGATCGGAAAAAACATTGGCCGCATGGAAAGTCAGATGGGGTTACTGGCAACCGCGGTGAGCGGTGCCCCGTTCCTTGGGTTGCTTGGCACTGTATGGGGCGTCATGGACACCTTCAGCGGAGTTGCCAGTGCCGCCGGTGCCGCCAGCATGAAGACAATGGCACCGGGCGTTTCTGCCGCTTTACTAACAACCGTCATTGCACTGCTCGTGGCTATACCGGCGATGTTTGGCTACAATTACCTGGTCAACACCATCAAGGGATTGATCGCTGATCTTGACAATTTCCGCAACGAACTGCACGCCGCCTTTGAACGCTGGTATGTGGACCATGGCCGTATTGCATCAACTCCCACGGTAACAGGACGCCGCCTCAGTGCCTCTGATCTTGTCAACGGGACCCTTCCGGAAAACGATACCCAACCTGGGCATCGCATCGTCAAGAAGGCACCCGTCCCCGAAGACGAACATATCGGGCTTGAAGCTTAAAGGTAGAAGGAAGAGCATGCGGAACGCCAGCAACCGACACTCGCTAAGCTCACTGTCCGAGTTGAATATTACCCCTCTGCTGGACCTTGCATTCGTGCTTCTGATCATCTTCATGATCACCGCTCCTTTCCTTGCAGAAAGTGCCGATCTTATTATTCCCTCCAGCAAGGCTTCAAATGAGGCCATCGACCCATCAAGGGTCTTTACCGTCTCCATCGATAAGCACCACTCGACGAAACTTGACGGAAAACCGGTCGACCAGAAAGAACTGCCTTCAGAGATACGCCACCTGAAGGGCCAATACCCTGGCATGGGGATCATCATTAAGGCTCACCATCAGTTGCAGGTTCAGCAACTTGTCGGGGTAATGGATGCCATTCGTGATGCCGGCGTTGCCAAAGTGGGCGTAGTCACCAAGCCCGCCGCCGAGTGAAGGCAAGGCAATCGCTTCCACTGTGGACACCACCCCGACATTCCGTAAGAACCTATTGATTACCTCGATGGTCCACATCGGCGTGGTTTTATGCGTCATCTTCCTTTTCGCCCATAAAGGCAATGCCCGCAAAGCAGCTGCTCCCGCCAGGGCGATATTGCCAAAACCCGAAACCAGCCACCAGCATGTCACCTGGATCACCCGCGAATCCGGGATGCATACCACTGAAGATATTCAAAGGCAGGATCGTTTACCTCTCCTCGAAAACCTCAACCGCGAGAACGACCCGCAAAGTGACATTGTCCTCCCTGTTGCCAAGCCCCGCTTGGAGCCGGAACCTAAACCTAAACCGGAACCTAAACCGGAACCTAAACCGGAACCTAAACCGGAACCTAA
>CAWVVE010000281.1:0-4209 GCA_963933075.1 uncultured Verrucomicrobiaceae bacterium
AAGTAATCAAAGCCGATGCTTAATGGTCCTGAGGTGAGTGGCTTGGCGTGGTCGATGCCGCTTGCGTTGTGCTTTGGATCTCCCGTGGCCTTTTGCCTGTCGCTTCTCTGCCACCCCAGGCCGAGGTGCCATTTGCCGATACAGGCCGTGCGGTATCCCTTTTGCTTGAGCAGGGAGGCGACCGTGGCACGGCCTTTCTCGATCAGTGGTGGTGAGTATCCGCCAAGAACCCCGGACTTCAGGCGGGATCGCCAAGCATAACGACCGGTTAAGACCCCGTAGCGCGTGGGCGTGCAGACACCGGAAGGACTGTGGGCATCGGTGAAACGCCGACCTTCCGTGGCCAACCGGTCCATGTTCGGGGTGGGGATTTTGGAATCCGTATTATAGCAGGCGACATCACCGTATCCGAGATCGTCAGCCATGATGAAAACGATGTTCGGGGTGTCGGCATGTACGCTGGCTGCAGCAATTACAGCCGACAGGATGGAGAGGATTCTAAGCGTCATTAGTCAGTTACCCCGCTTCTTGCCAGTGGGCAATGGCCGGTTTATTGCGAGGAGTTGCGGATGCAATAAAGGTGTTTTTCGGTACGGATATAAAAGGCATTGCCGTCAACGGCCGGGGTGGCCATCAAGGGCTGCCGGGCAAGCGAATTGGTGTGCATGATTTCCAGCTTGCGTGAGGGCTTGATCACGGTGCAGATGGCATCCTCATTAAAGAAGTAAATCCGCCCCTTGGTGTAGATGGGGGATGCCGAATAGGCTCCCTTGAGCCTTTCCTGCCAGATCAAGTCCCCGGTCTTTGGCTCAAAGCAGGATGCGATCCCATTGCGGTTTACCAGGAAGAGGAGACCCTCGGCCAACAGCGGAGAGGCTCTTGGTGGCATCCGCTTTGTCTCCTTCCAGGCTATATGGGTCTCGGTGATGTCGCCGTTGCCATCGGCACGGATGGCCCAAAGCTCCGGGCTATCCCGATCGATGATTGCAAAGAGAAGCCCGTGCCCGAAAACCGGCCTGGGGGCGATCGACCAGCCACGGTGACGTGCCATCCAGAGTTCCTTTCCCGTGGCCGGGTCGTAGGAGAATACCCCTCTGCCCCCGACACCCACCAACTGGGTTTTTTCTCCCCGGGGAATCAGCACCGGCATGCCGTAGGCTTTCCTATGGTGAACAGGCACCTTGCTGTAATCAAGGGAACGGTTCGTTTTCCAGGCAGTCGTGCCATCCTTCTTGTTCAGGGCGATGATGTATTGCACATCACGGCCATCAACATGCATGACCAAAAAATCGCCAACCAGCAGCGGGGAACTGGCAGGGCCGGCCCCCTTTTCGTGGTCACATTTCAGGTCGCGGCGGGTCCACACGGGCTTGCCGGTTGCCGTATCCAGGCACGCAGTTCCGTAGGTGCCGAAATGAATGTAGACACGCCCCTCCTCGATGACGGGCGTGGGCGTGGCGTAGGTGTTGTCGGCGGTAATCGACATGGGGATTTCCACGTCAAAAACATGGATGTCGTGGAGGATCTTCCCGGAATCCTTGTGGACACAGACCGCGAAGAGCTTGGTGCCGGCCTTTGTCGCGGTGGTCATCCAGACCTGGTCTTTCCAGATCACCGGCGAAGACCATCCCCGGTCGTGGATTGGTGTTTTCCAGACCACGTTTTTCTTCTCATCCCACTTCAGGGGTAGTCCGGTGGATTGGGTGTGCCCATTGCCCTGCGGTCCGCGAAATTGCCACCACTGCTCTTCGGCCGACGCAATGTTCGCGGCAGCAATGGCAGCGAGTAGAATGAATATCGTCTTCATTGTTTATTACCTGAGTTTTTTTCCGGGGATTATCCTCATTTTATCCTGCAGGCTCAGCTTAAGGAAAGAATTATGGAATTCCCTGAGAAGTTTTTTGGAGGAGATCCCGAAATTGTTGCGGAAAGATCCCTCGAATCCCATTTTATTCAAATCTTGATGGAAGCCTTTCAGGTAGGCGTCCTCGCTGGTCTTGTGGATAAGGAAGGCGATGAACCAGGTGCCAAGGTCGTAGGCGATCCTGGCCCGCGGGCCATAAGGGATGTCCTTGATATTCTCCCCGTCCCTGAGGTCCTTCAGGGAGTTGAGCTTGCGCCGCATTACCTCCCCCAGGTAACCCTGGCGGACCCCGGGTTGCCGGGAATAGAGCAACTGCGCCATGTATTCGGCACCACCTTCGCCCCACCAGGGGTTCTTTTGACCGAGACTTTCCCGCTCTGCTTCATTCCTGCTGTGGATGTGAGCATGTTGATAGACATGGAAATATTCATGCAGCACGACGGGCCTGTAATCCTCCTCATCAGGACCCGGGAACTTTCCTGACATGGTAATGATGAACCCGGACCACTGGCTATGTTCATTCCTGCGTGTGTTCAGGCCGGCATTGCCTCCCTTGGCATAGGAAACAAAATTGTGCCCCCTGTCCCGGTAATGCCTGAGGCTGACCGTCGGGTCCTTTCGTTTTCGCAGTGCACAATATTTCTTATCCAGCTCTTCTGCAGGCGTTTCCCCTTTACCGACGATCCAGAACTCCAGCGGGCCGTAATTTCCCCAGGCCCCGGCAGCGATTTTATACCATTTCTCCGTGAGGGCTACCTGGGAATCAGCGACGTCACTTGCCGCATAAAACTCAGCTTCTGTCGGGATAATTTTTCCCCACTGGTCTTCTTGATTAGGGCCGGTAGGGGCTGGCGACTCATTCCCGATTTGTGCCTGGCCTCCTGAATGATCGCATCCGGCAAGCAGGATGCCCAATGCGATCAGGGATACGATTTTCATTATCCAGACAAGGAAGCAGCACCTCCATTTCTTTTAACTTTCCCACTCGACTCACTTGATCGGCGAATAGGACGCCGCCTTCAGGAAAACCTTATGCGGGGCCTTGGCGAGGATCTTGCCGTCCTTCACTGAGGCTACCTGTGCCTTTTTCCATGCCGGGTCGCCGATGAAACCTTTCCAGTTCTTCTTTGCTTGCGGTGTGCTCCAGTGGGAAATGATGTAGATCAGGGTATTGGATTTCCCCTTTTTTTCATCCATAGGCGTCCAGTAGGCGATGTTTTTCATGCCATGAGTTTCAAAAATCCCGCAGGTATGGTCGCGGAAACGTGCGTGCAGGTTCTTCAGGCGGTCAGGGGCGGTGACGTAGGTGCGCAGCTCGAACACACGTTCTTTTTTCGTAATAACCGATTTTACAGCCGGCGAGTAATCGGTTGCACTCATGAAGGTGCTTTCAATTTTTCCCACCAGTCGTCCGTCCTTGATGGAATTGGCAAAAGCCTTCTTCCAGTCAGGATCATTGAGGAATGCCTTCCACGACTTGCCGTGCGCAGCACGGCTGGGAGAGCTGATCACATAGATCAGGCGGTTGTCGGACTGATCTTCCGGAACCCAGTAGCCGACATTGGTGAGCCCGTGTTTTTCAAAGAGCTTACAGGTGTGGTCCCGGAACCGGGCATTCAGGGCCTCCAGTTTGCCTTCATTGGCGGTGTAAATGCGCAACTCATAGCAGCGGGTGTCTGCTGCCAATACCGCAGTTGCGCTGAGCAGGAAGATGAAGAAAGAAATAATGTTTTTCATGTGTGTGAGGATTTTGGCCTACACGCTGTGAAAGGCAACTTAAAAGCAGATTTCGGATATTCGTTGAGCTTGATTCGCAAAACACATCCTGTGTCTTTTCACACTATCCGAATTGGAATCCATGGGATTCTTCTGATTCGGTTCAGAGAAGTTCAGATGCCGGCAACGCGGCAGTTATCCATCGGCACTTTTGTGCACATCCATTGGAGTGCCGCAGGGCACAGATATTCACGTTGGGTTGAGCGGAGTTACACCTCTCGATTAAAGATCCAACTGAATTGGCGCGGTTCAATTTTGGATTGCCGGCGTTGGCTTCGTTCGGCAAGTTTTGCATAACGGGAGCTCAGGCGGCATAAATAATCCTGTGCTTCCGCAGCCTCGCCGCTGAGCCCGGTTAAGTGTTCCACATTCCAGCTGTGGACCAAGTGCTCCACGATGTCCCCATAGTGCTTGGCTGTGTATACGCCCAATTGCTGTGCGATGGCGGAGAAATTTTCGAATAAGTTGGGGCCCGAGCCATCCTGCATTAAATGCGATGGCATGACAACCTGGTCGCGCATTAAATCGCGAAACGCCAGCACCGAGCCATTGGGATCTTGCTCAAAAAT
>CAWVVE010000282.1:0-4203 GCA_963933075.1 uncultured Verrucomicrobiaceae bacterium
GGATACCATTGGAGATTATCCTGTCACCAGCATCGGGAAGAAGGCCTTCTATGAATGCAGCAGCCTGACGAGCATCATTATCCCTGAGAGCGTTACCAGCATCGGGGATGGGGCCTTTGCCTTTTGCTCGAACCTGACCGCAGTGACATTTCTTGGGGATGCTCCCAAGGATGGGGGAAGAGTTTTCGATGCAGTCCCCACCACCATCTACCGTAAACCTGATGCAAAGGGCTGGGGTGATGCTTTTTCAAGAAGGCCGGTCAAGCTGATCAGCGAGAAGCCTTAGGGATTCGATCGCAACCAACCCCAAACCCCCAACCAAGAGCCACGGGCCCTTGTGCGCTGTGGGGCGCATTCTAAACCTGCATGACACGCCCAATGATTGATTCTAAAATTGAAGTGACGGCTAAATGCGAAAAATTGATGACGCAATCACTTCGATGGCATCAACGCCTTTACTCAAACCAGCTGTACGACTTGATGTCGACAACCTCCACCTGGTTGTCACTCGTTGAGTTTTCCAGGAAGCGCAGTGAGGAAATTACACTGAGGTTCTTCTCAAATGTCGGCAGGCCGGGGATGCTATCCTGCGATGGATCAAGACGGGCAATGACCTCTTTGCCGAATGGGGTTTCACGGTCAATATAACCGTAAATGAGAAAGTCCGGGTTGCCAGGGTAGTAAATCTCGACGCAATGCCAACGGTCTTTATCGGCATAGTGATTGGCGTAGAAATCACCATTGCGCAATTTGACCCGGAATTGCTGGGCAACGGAAGGGCGGTTGGACCTGAATTCCTCCAGTGGCATTGACTGGTATCCAAAGGAAACCTCCCAATGCATTTTAATGTTGTCTTTACTGCTCTGGATGAAGGCAAAATATCTCTGTTGATCGAGGTTTCCTATCCTTACAGCCAGTAGAATGACGTAATTGCCACTCTTCAGCTTCACTTTATTGCTGTAAATGATCTCACTGTAGGTTTCATTCTCAGAATGGGCGGCGATGTTCTTCATTCTTTCAGCGGTGATTTCCGGGTGGGTGACCAGTGTCAGTTTTTCCTCCGGGGTTTTTGCTGCTGCAAAAGCATGTATCATCTCGAGGCAATAATTCCGTTCATCGCGAGTCAGTGACCCCGGGATGTCATTGCCAGGGGTTTCATTCAATGGAAGTTCCTGTATTGCTTCAGCTTCGATTGCCCCAGTATTTGAATCCGTGGGCACTGTCTTATCGCCCTTGAATACCAGCATCATGAATAAAGTGATACCAGCAGTACAAATAATGGCCAGGAGAGAGAAAAAGAGGATGCGCCTGACCTTTTGCCATGGGCGAAGGTGCATTTTCCGGCGCACTCTGCGTATGCGCATCTGGTTTTCATCGTTTGGATCTATCTCTAGGAATTCAGTGGTGTCAGCATCATGCTCCGGGTCTTGAGTCTCAGCGTGGGTATTGTCCCAGGCCGGATTCCTTTTAGCAGTTACCTTCCGGTGACGCTGCAAATTGGTTGGAGAGATTGAGCCGCTTGTCGGCGGGGTTAAGGCCCTGTGAGAATCGGTTGCTTCACCGAGGGGCTTACTGCAATACGGGCAGGCCAGCTGGCTTCGCCTCGATTCCGCACGAATTCTTACTTCCCGTTTACAGTGTGGACAAGGCACAACCAGCCATTCGCTTTCAAGCGCACCAGGGTCCTTTTTTTCGTTCATTGGAATCTTGCGGGAGATTTTTTTTTATATCAGGTGAGCCAATGGAAACTCCAATGTTTCCGTTCTCATTATTATTCAATAATCCACCCACTGGTGATGACTTTATCAATGATCACCTGATTGGCGGTTTTTGATGTTTCAGGATAACGGAGGTGAAGCGTGAAGAATTCCTCCTGGCCTGGCTGCAGTGAGGATATGGGGCCGGCCCCCTTAAGTAAATAACCATAGATCACTGTTGTTTGGTTCCTATCGCTTAAATGCAGGCACTGGTAATCCTCAGCAGTGAAGTTGAAGTTATAATAGTCATCAGGTTTAACGCGCAACCTGAAGAGCGTTGGTGAATTAGGTTGTTCCGCCATGAACTTATCCAGGCTCATTTCAGAGTACCCGACGAAGGATTCCCAATCGACCAGAAAGCGATCCTGCTCAATGGTAACGATGGCATAGGCCGTGCTGAGGTCATCGAGAGTTACTCCGATTAAGTAATAATCCTTCAGGGGTACACTGTCATGCTGACTACTGAGTGAGTCGTATTTGATCGGTCCCGGGTCGTGGGTCTCATAGTATTCTGTCATCAATGGCTCCACTCGCTGCAGGGATCGTGAAAAAATCTTACGTTCATCGAGTGTTGTGGCCTCCAGGAAGCACCTCACAGACGCGCTTGCTTTTTCATGAGTGCCACGGATTCCGTGCTTCTTAATGGCCTGTTGTATCGGGCTTGTTGTGGAGGGCGCTTGAACAGGCTTTTGGACCTTGGAGATCGTCTGATCGGGCTGCTTGTTCAGCGGATCGGCCGCATCGCTCTTTTTCCTCCCTAATCGTGGTAATATCGTCAATGTGGTGATCATTAGTAATGCTGCTATCAGAAGAAAATAAATCCATGGCCTAGCTGAGTATTTATGTTGCCGAGAAACTCTCACGATCCTGATTTTCACATCAGGATCAATGGCATCTGAAGCGGATTGAGGGGCACCCTCCTGCCCATTGCTGCTTTCCCACTTGATGGGTGTTATTGCAAATTTTCGGCTGGTTGCTGGTTGGGGACTTGGTGCGCTCCTGATGTTCTTGAGCTTAGCAGCTGGGGGATGCTGAATTTTGTCTCCATGTATTTTCTGGTTGGCATTCTGGATAATCATCTCAGGAAGCTCAAGATTGAGTAATTTCCTCGGGACAGGAAGGGGCATGCTGTTCCCGTGATTCTCCGTGAGTGATGTTTTTTCCACGGCATCTGTCATGGTTCCACACACCGGACATGAGGGGTCTCCATCGCTTGGATCATTGTCCTCGATCTGGAACTCCGTGAGGCACTCCGGGCAGGTCATTATCTGATGATCGAAATCCGGCATTTTACCGATTTTTTATTACTTTGGATTACTTTGGATGCCAAGTCATTAATCGACGGCAGGAATTTCAATCGGTTTCGGGGCAGGTATTGAAATCTGTGTTTCATCCCTGTCCAGCGTCACTTGGTTGACAGCAGTGGCCCGACGGATTTCACCCGCTTGCCCCGCAGCTTGTGCACGCAGGACGGGTTGCTGGGAGGAATAAGGGTCGCTGGTTCCAACCACCGTTGGCGAGATCATTAGAATTGCCTCAGATGGTTGTGCTGCGAGTAACGGTGGCTGGGGAGGATTATTGGCCGGGAAACCCGCAATGAGAGGATGCAGTATGCGTTCTCTATCTGTTGAATGAAAGCTGCAATAGTGCCGGAAGTTATTTTTTTTGCGGATGTATTCCTTGTAGGTGCAACGTTGGATTTTTCGTGCTCCCTGCTCCTCCCCCGGAAGTTCCTCGTAGCATGAATCCGTTGCCAGGTGTCCCGATTTTCTGCATATCTCGATTATTTGGCAACCCTCTGGCATCGGAATACGCTTTGAGGGGAAGGATCCAGATGAGGCATTCATCACATCCACCCAGACAGGCAGTGCAATGGAGTTACTAAAGGCACCGCGATAGATTGTTTTCGGGTAGTCAAATCCGGTCCACACACCGCATGTGACCTCGCTATTGTAACCTATAAACCATAGATCCGTGAAATTGTGGGTGGTTCCCGTTTTACCAGCGGCGGTTTTGTCACGCAGTCCGTATTTTGTGTAGGATTCCTTTGCTGTTCCCCTTTGGAGCACATCCTGTAGGCAACTGCTTACCTGGTAGGCCGTGACCGGGTCGATGGCGTTTGAGAGGTCGGTGCTTGGTTCACTAAAAATTGTTGAACCGGTGGCATTTACGATTGAGGAAATGATGTGCAGCTTGTTTGGTCGACTTCCGGCATTGGGAAATATCGTGAATGCCATGCATAATTCCTTGAGACTGACAGCACTGCTCCCCAGCAGGCTCTTGTCATATTGGTCCATTGGAGAATGGATACCTGCTTTCCTGGCAAGACCGCTCACCTTTTTGCGGCCGATTTTTTTGCCGAGCCTTACCGTGGCTGCGTTTTTTGAATGAACAAGAGCTTCCCTGGCGGGGATATCGCCGAGATAGTTTATGACTTCTGATTCTC
>CAWVVE010000283.1:0-4191 GCA_963933075.1 uncultured Verrucomicrobiaceae bacterium
ATCAAGTCATTACGCAAAGGTGACATGGAGGTATCCGCCCTCCAGGACTACCATCCCTGATTGGGCTCAGGTGTTGCTTGCCGGCCATGGCTTGGCCTTAGCCTTCCTCAAGGAAAGTGGAAAGTCCTCCCGCTGTCTCCCGTGATCATGGTTTCCCGGCGTGCGCGAGAAGTCGCACTATCAGATCAAGTTGACCCGTATTTTTGTTGAGCTTGCAATGTCGACCCCCGGCAAATCCGCCCGAGCTTCCAGCTTCCACTCTAGCCTGCGCGTTTTATTGCCCAGGCCGAGTGCACGAATCACATTGGTAGCGGTATTGACCGCGCCCAGAACCTTTGCAGGAATCTCTTCTGCCTTTTCTCCCGCCGGATTGTTCCCGGGTGCCACTAGAGTGAACCCAAAGCTCTGCTTGGCACCAGCCGCCAAATCACCGGTTTCTGCCAGATTGTGCTCAGCGCGATAGATTTCGTGCCTGCGGGTGCTGCGATCTCCATCACTGTCACGGCGCTCGACAATCTCGTAACCAATTAGAGCCACATAGAACCGGTTCATGTGAAGATTTTTCCGACTGGTGAAAGTCACCTTGCCAACAATTTCCTCACCACTGTTATAGCCAGCCTTGGGAATCTCGATCTCGACCTTGCCCTTCATCATTCGGGCAACGTAGTAAGCGATGAACAGCGTGGCCATCAGGGCAACAACACCAATGATGATGTGACCGGTTTCAATAGCAGCGAGCTGAAACATGGTGATCAATAGTGATCGCTCTTGGAATTCAGTTCCAGCGGCTCAGCAATCACTCAGGATTGATCGTAATACTGAGGCGGAGATACTGAGTCGATGGTGCACCAAGTGGGGAAACCGTTCGGTAAGTGGCAGTTTCAACATTATCCGGATCATCGGCGGTATTGGTAACATCTTGCTGAATGAGCGCCCCGGGTTGCACTCCCCACAGAAACAGATCAAGTGATGATTCCACTTGATAAAGGTAAGTATCACCAGCAGGACTGACCCACGTATAAGCCATGGTGCCAAAGTTCATTGTTCCGCCCTTCATTCGACGAAAACTGATCGCCAGATAATCTGAAGGCGGGAAAGGAAACGGATTAGGAACACTGAATTGGCTAACGACCGGTAAGCCCTCAGCACTGGAAGTAATGGCCTGTGGATCTGTCCCGAAGGCAACCTCCAGCATATTGATGATGTTGTCATTATCCTCATCCTCAAGCGGCGGCAGGGCAGGAGAGCCCAGCACGGTGATGTCGAAAGTCTGGGTTTCCGTCGAGAAACTGTGCGCGCGGGCCACCGTGACAGTCACAACGCCGACATCATCTGCGGAAGGGGTTCCGCTCAGGAGGCCGGTTGCCGGATTAATCGACAGCCATGCCGGGGTTGGATCCTGCAGGCTGTAGGTGGAAATCGAAGTCAATCCCTCAGTGAGGACCGCCGCCATTGCCTGTTCATTATTGGTATCATTAACCAGGCCCGGGGTAACCCCCTCAGTCCCCGGTTCCGGGGGAACAGGAGTGCCGCTGGGCGGCTCTGTGGCACTGCCCACAACCCAGCTCGGGATAGCAATATCCGTGCTGCTTGAGTGTGCGGATTGCCCGTCAGGCAATTCCCCCAGGTCCAGGAAGCTCTGGTCCCCGTTCCAGGAAACCCCATCAATAACGCGGCAATACCTGTCCCAAAGCGCAAGGTGCGCCGCCTTGCTGTTGCTTACCTCCCCCCAGCCATCGCCGTTGGCAGGGAGGGTGAAAAACGCAGGGTCGTTGGAATTGGCAATAATCACGCCATCGGCCGCATCATAATCATCAGCGGGAAGGACTCCGTCACGGAAATCCCCGTTATAGATAAGCACCAGGGTGCCGACAGGAATTGCGGACCACAGGGCATTCTCGGTAAACTGAAGGTCAAAGTTGGCAATACTGTTGGTCAGGTGATAACCGCGCATATCAGAACCGACAACGGTCAACAACTCAATCCATTCACCATTGGCCTCATTGCCGAGAACTCCCTGGCTGACTTCATTGACCTTGAAAAAGTCAGGGAATGTTGCCGGGGGGAGATTGCTGATCCAGAGGTCCACCTCATAAGCATATGGCTCGCCAACGCTTGCCTCGGTGACAGGTGTAGAATTAACCGCCACAAGGCTGCCGCCAATACCAATACCGCCGCCGCCTTCAGGAGACGGGGGAAAGACCGACGGCACTCCATCACGGGCCGGATCACGGGGAGTGACAATCACGCGGTAAGCTGCCCCTGAAGAAATGCTGCTTGCCGGGAGTATTACCTCCCCATCATAAAGGCATGTCCCGCTTCCCGGGTTGGGAACCCACTCCGGCACAAAATCAGGGGAGGGCTCATCCGGCTCCAGCACACGAACAAAACTGAAAAAGGTATCCGTATTTCCGGTGTCATCAGTAACGGTGAGAGTCACCTGGGCAAACAATGCCCCGCCA
Organism: uncultured Verrucomicrobiaceae bacterium; assembly: GCA_963933075.1. Classification (GTDB taxonomy): domain Bacteria; phylum Verrucomicrobiota; class Verrucomicrobiia; order Verrucomicrobiales; family DEV007; genus CACIUL01. Next base: position 2,463 of record CAWVVE010000283.1, read on the forward strand.
AATGGAGTTAAAAACGGGATGGCATCCTCGGTAAAGGTATGCAGAGGACTCTCCTCCTCACTGGTGGTGTCGTCACCGAAATCCCATTCCCATGACACAATTTCACCGCCAACATCCCTGGATTCACTGGTAAACTTCACCTCCCGGTCCACTCTCGGTGTTTCCGGGAAAACCCTGAAATCCGCAACCGGGATCCAGTCACATTCGCCCCGTAAGTTGCCTTTCTCTCCGGGCATATCACTCCATGTCACCCCATCAGGATGCAACTGCTGCCACTGGTAACCAATCACCGGGTCCTGGTAGTCCGGGTCAATAATCACCAGGTTGGTAAGCAGGAGATCTTCCTGGTCAATGATTCTCTCCGGATTCAATACTGTCGGGTCACCGCTTGCCACCAGATCCCCGTCATCAATGATCGGTGGGGTATTCGGGATCGTTCCATGCAGGATCACCTCAATCTTCTCCAGCCTGCGCCCATCGGCATTGCTGACATCCACACGCCAGTAACCGCGCTTGCCCAAAGGTTCCGCCTGAGTTGCCAGGGAAAACTGCAAGGGATCTTCCACCCCGGCGGATAATTGTCCCCAGTGCCCGACGGACATTAAAGTATAGTCCTCGGGAAGATCGACCCCGGTCTCGTGGTTGGACATCAGGCTGTGATAGCCGATGATTGGTCCTCCTGGATCTTCATAATCCAATCGAGGACCCCAAGTATAGGTTGGGCTGACAAGCCTGACAGTAGCGGGTTGCGTCACAGCACCCTCCTGCCAGATCAAGCGAACCTCGGCGTGCTCGACACGAATATTGGTGGTATTGCCGAAATTAAAGAGATACTGGTTCAATTCCTCGCCAATCTCATCACGAGGGCGCACAGTACGCTTCACCGTGCGATAATAAGTTGCCTTGGTGGGCAGCTTTGGCCAAATCTCCGCAACTGCCACCGCTGTGGCCGCATCAATCAAGCCGTAGCCATCCTTCTCGGCATAATCCCAGACATAGGGGAAGGGCGGATCAAATATCGGCGCGGGAATACCACCGTTTGAAACAAAGGTGGGAGAGGTTGGCACACTGGTTGCGATCAGTATCTCCTGGAAGTCCCGCCAGCCGAGCCTTTCACGCCCCGAAGTTTCACGCGCCTCGGTCATCAGTGCGATAAGGCCGCTTACCACGCCGGCTGCGAAGGAAGTCTCGCTCTCATCAACCTCAAAATAATTGTCGGGAGCAACACCGTCCTCATCCCCATCAATTGCCGTCGTCGGACTTGGCGGTGCCGCTGCACAAATAATATTTGCACCCAATTCTCCGCCATAGAGCGAAGTCACGGTAATGGTATGCCTGTTATTGGCGAATCCGTCGTAGTTCGAGTTAGCACCGATATCAGTCCCCTCCGGGGCACCATTACCTGCAGGAAATACATAGGGCAACGGGCTCAGCCCGGCAGAATTCCGTTCGAACTGGTCCAGGGTTAACGGCCCGGGCGAAGAGGCCACAAGTCCCCCGTCCGGCATGCCCCAACTGGCATTGTGCACATCAAACTTGAAAGCCTTGAAATCAATGAGATCGGCGGTGCTCTCGTCATCGGTGATTCCCATATCCCAGCGGAGACCCGCCCCCTTGGCCTTCGGGGCCACTCCTGTAATGCCAACCCCGTTGCCGCCGCGCCCGAAGATAACCCCGGCGACCTGGGTCCCGTGTTCGCCGCCACTCGGGTCATTATCACCATCGATGA
>CAWVVE010000284.1:0-4175 GCA_963933075.1 uncultured Verrucomicrobiaceae bacterium
CGCCTGCGCCTTCTCTTCTTCCGCTGGCTGGGGTGGAGGAAATGAGACGGCATGCAATGCAATGGCCACCGTCCTGCTCAACTTTGGATTCCTCTACTTCGGGGTCACTGATTATGTCGGCAAGGGACTAACCCCGCACTACGGCGCCGTCATTGCCGGAGAACCACGCGAGGAGAAGGAGAAGGAAGCCTGCCGCCGACTGGGCAGGAGACTTTCCGAATGGGTGGGACTCTACAGTGAAGGCCGCAAAGAACTGCACCCGAACAAGGCGGAATATCCGCGCGATCCAAAGCACTTCGACTAGAGATTGCCAGCCTGTTGTCGCTAGCGACGGCTCACCAACTCAGGATCACTTTCCCCGATTCTCCACTCTGCATTGCATCAAACCCCTGCTGAAAATCCTCAAAGGCAAAGCGATGCGTGATCACCGGTGAAATATCCAGCCCGCTCTGCAGCATCGAGGTCATTTGATACCAGGTTTCATACATCTCCCGGCCATAGATCCCCTTAATGGTCAGGCCATTGAAAATGACGGTATTCCAGTCAATGGCAATATCCTTTCCCGGGATTCCCAACAGGGCAATCTTGCCACCATGGCACATGTTTGCCAGCAGGTCCCTAAAGGCATCGGGATTACCCGACATCTCAAGCCCGACATCAAATCCCTCCTGCATGCCGAGTTCACGCTGAACTTCAGTAAGCTTCTCCTCTGTCACATTCACGGTCCGCGTGGCACCCATCCCTGCCGCCAGCCCAAGGCGGAAATCATTGCGGTCGGTAATCACCACGTTGCGGGCTCCTGCATGCCTGCATATTGCCGCTGCCATGATACCGATCGGCCCGGCACCGGTGATCAGCACATCCTCACCCAGCGTCTCAAAGGAAAGGGCGGTGTGTGCGGCATTGCCGAAGGGGTCAAAAATCGCCATGATATCGCGATCCAGTGACTGGTCATGATACCAGACATTGGTTTGCGGCAGCGCGATAAACTCAGCAAACGCACCTGTCCTGTTGACCCCGACCCCACGCGTCTCGGCACAAAGATGACGGCGGCCCGCCATGCAATTGCGGCAGTGTCCGCACACCAGATGTCCTTCCCCGCTGACGATGTCACCCACCTTGAAGTCCTTCACGTTGGCACCAATATCAACAATCTCGCCAACGAACTCATGCCCGACGACGAGCGGCACGGGAACCGCCCCCTGCGCCCAGTTGTCCCATTGGTAAATATGCAGGTCAGTACCGCAGATACCTGCCCGGTCAATCTTGATCAAGACATCATTGATACGCACCTCCGGTTCAGGAACATCCTGCATCCACAGCCCGGGCTCGGCCTTTGCCTTTACGAGGGCCTTCATCAGAGGATGCTAAAAAGTTTCATGCAGAAGGCAGCCATTAACCGGGCTCTCAGTATATTCTAGAGCTCAACGGTTTTCCCGCTCTTGAACGCCGCGTCAGCCGCGAGGACAATCCTCAGGCTGTTGACGGCATCCGCCATGTGATCGCTCAGGTCCACGTCATTGACGATGGCATCAAGGAACACCTCCTGCTCCAGGTAACACAGCCCGTCATGGTCAGGCTCGTCAGCACAATCAATAATTTCGTCAGCCTTGGTGAACTTTCCATCGGCATCAAGATGCGAGTGATGCAGTTTCAACGACTCAGCCTTTGAGTGGGAATCCACGTCATCGGTCTCCTCCCCGTCCGCCATGCCGGCAATGCTGACACAACCCTTCGGGCCAACCACATCCTTCACGAAAAACGCCACCTCGCTCATCATCGGTCCCCAGCCTGCCTCATACCAGCCAACTGATCCATCATCAAAACTGACCTGAAGCTGGCCGTAGTTATACATACCCTCGTTAAGCTCCTCGCTTAAGCGTGCACCGATGGCACTGACTCGGGTCGGCCTGGCGCGCGTCATCTGGCACATCACGTCAACATAATGCACGCCGCAGTCAACGATCGGCGACATTGAGTTCATCAGGCACTTGTGGGTTTCCCAGGTCTCGCCGGAGGATTGCTGGTTAAGGTTCATGCGCATCACCAGCGGCTTGCCGAGGGTTTGCGCCACCTCAATAAACTTCACCCATGAGGGGTGCACCCGCAGGATATAGCCGATAACCAGCTTGCGGTTTGCCGCCAGGGCAGCATCGACGATTTCCTGGGCCTCCTGCACGCTTTCCGCAATCGGCTTCTCAAGGAAAACATGACACCCGGCGGCAAAGGCCTTCTTGGTATAGTCGGCATGGGTGTCGGGATAAGTATTGATGGAAACGGCATCAGGCCTGCTCTGGCCGAGCGCCTCCTCATAGCTGGAAAACTGGGGATAATCAGCCCCAAGCTCCTTGAGGAGTTCTCCACGTGATTTCTCTCCACGGGAAACCACCCCGACAATCTCAAAGCCATCCATGGCATGATAAGCCTTGGCATGGGACTTGCCCATGTTACCGCAGCCGACGACGAGGATCTTAATGGGATCGGGCATGAAATTTTAAAGCTGCAAAAAATAAGCTAGGCGCTCTTCTCTGAAGTGGACTCCTTGAAAAGGAAACCAAATGCCACCAGAACGACTGCCGCCATTATCGCAGGAAAATACCAAACCGCCGACCAATTGACTACAGCATCCGCTCCTTCCGCAGTCGTCGTCTGCTTGCCATTCCACCAGCCATTGACAATGCCGCCGATAAACATACCAACCCCGAGGGTCACGAACGCAATGAACCCCTGGGCGCTGGATCGAATATCCTCAGGAGCACGCTTGTCGACATAGAGTTGCCCTGTGAAAAAGAAGAAATCATAGCATATCCCATGAGCCAGAACCCCAAGAAAAAGCAGGGCATGAGCATCAGAGCTTCCGTTGGCAAAGAAAATATAGCGTAAAACCCAGAATAGCATTCCAATCATCAGCATGTTCTTGACGCCAATTTTCCTGAAGAAGAAGGGAACCAGCAGGAGGAAAAAGATCTCGGAAACCTGACCTAGGGTCATTACCCCCTCAGAATTATTCACTCCCATCGCCTTGAGATATCCATTGGCCGTCTGGAAATAGAAAGAGAGCGGGATACAAATCAGAAGCGAGCAAACAATGAATACTGCGAATGCACGATCACGCATCAGGCTGATAGCCTTCAGCCCAATCACGTCTCCAATTGTAGTCTTCTGCCCCTTGAGTTTAGGTGGAGTATTCGGCAGGAAGAAACAGAACACTCCCAGAAGAACTGAGACAGCAGCTCCAATCAAAAGGGGAGTATTGGTAAGTCCCATTCCTATGGCATCATACGGTGCCTCGGGTCCTCCCAGAAACTGAGGAACCTGAAATACTATTGCCTTCTCTTCGCCAACCAAAAAACTGCTGCCAACCACAATCCCCGACACGATCCAGCCAATAGTTCCAAGCGTTCGGATGGGAGGAGCGTCCTTCTGGGGATCTGCTACAGACTGGAAAAGCACTGAGTTCACCAGTGCCAGCGTGGGCATATAACAAAGGAGATGTGCGAGGATCAATGGAAAGAATGATCCCCATTCGGCAGCATTTGCGGCAAGGAATAAAAATACACCACCCAGAACGTGCAGGACACCGAGAACAATCTGGGATGGAAAAAACTTGTCCGCAACCATGCCAATGAAAATCGGGGAGAGCATCGCGGCAATGCCGGTAGCACTATAAGCAAACCCTATCTTTTCCGGCGCGATGCCCAGCCCAGACAAATAGGGCCACATCGGCACATACCAGACTCCCCAGATAAAGAACTGCAGGAACATCATCACGCACAGGCGTGTTTTCAGAGCTGGAATCGGAGCGGAGTCGGACATTGTCTGGGTGGGTTGTTTGATTAATGACTGGAAATGAGTAAAAAAGACACCGGTCGTTACAGTGGCTTGTTCAGGCTAACACGGCAATGCCCGTTTATTTCTTCTTCTTGCGCAAAAAACTGGGAACATCGAGATCTTCACCATCGACGACCGTCGGCTCCGCCTTTTCAAAGCGACCACGACCACCGGATTGCTTGTCAGGAAGCAGTTCCTCCTGGACATCGGGTTCGGAGTTCTCCTCCTGCCCCTCCGGATCTTCTTCCGCTAGCAGGACATCTTCCGGCTCATCAGCAATGAATGGCTCTGGCTCTGGCTCTGGCTCTGGCTCTGGCTCTGGCTCTGGCTCTGGCTCTGGCTCT
>CAWVVE010000285.1:0-4171 GCA_963933075.1 uncultured Verrucomicrobiaceae bacterium
CCATTCGTCGCCGTAACATTCGGCTCCACCACTCGATGATGATAATGAGTGCGAAGAGCACATACAGGTAAGTCCAGACCTCACGATAGTGGAACTCGTCGGAGGCGAGCTTGATGCGGTATCCTATTGTTTCAATACCGACGAAGCCGAACACGGCTGCGGTGCGCACCGCGCACTCAAGCCGGTAAAAGGTGTAGGTGAGAAGGTCTGGAAGCACGCGTGGCAACAGGCCGGTCAGGAATGCGGCAATGCTACCGGCACCTATAGCCTGCAGGGCCAGTTGCGCTCCGCGTGAATGTTCCTCGAACATTTCCGAGTAGATTTTTGCCAGGATGCCGGAGTAAGGAATAGCAACCGCGATGATTGCGGCATCAGTGGAAAGGCCCATGGCAGTAATGAACAACAATCCCCAGATCAGCTCATGGATTGAACGGGCGAAGGCTATCATTGTGCGGGAAAACAGGCAGAGTATCCGTAGGCTGATGCCAGCAATCCTGTGGCGCCGGGTATCAGGCCACCATGCCGTGGATGCAAGGAAAGCCAGGATTACCCCGCAGGGGATGGCGACACTCATTGCCAGTAATGCAAAGCGCAGGGTTTGCAGGGTGGCTCCGATGACGGTAAGCAGGAAAGGCTCTGCTCCGTCGACAGGCTTTTGGTAATTGAGCGCGGGCCGGAACGAGGAAAGGAGAAAGTCACGGGTTAGCGTGAGGTTATTACCGCTTAAAAGGCGAAGCGGATTAAGATCCAGTGCCCAGCAGGAAATTGCGGCAGCAAGGGAAATAAAGAAGAGGGTTGCCCTTCGTGAGCCAAGGTAACGCTGGGAAGTGGTGGCAAGCATTGTTACCCATCCGCGAGGATTTCGTCAGGATCGAGGTGATAGAGCTTCTCCAGGGATGCAGGATTGAGTTGATCCGGGCTTTGATCAAAATGGAGCCTGCCTCCCCGCAAACCGATCAGGCGGGGGAAGGCGGTTCTGGCCAGTTCGAGGTTGTGCAGACTCATCATGAGTGTCAGCCCGTGTTCAACGGCAATGTCGTTGAGCAACTCGACCAGGCTGGCAGCCCGTGCGGGATCCACACTGGATACCGGCTCGTCCGCAAGGATTGCCTCCGGCTCCTGGAATAGGGCCCGCGCGACAGCGACACGTTGTTGTTGTCCCCCTGACAACTCGGCTGTGCGGGCAAACAGCTTTTCCTCAATGCCCACGCGTTCAAGCAGTGAGTGCATCTCTGCCATTGTCGATCTTGATGGTGCCAGCAGGTTGCGCAGGTTTCCAATAAGGCCCATCTTGCCAATTTTCCCGGTGACGATGTTTTGCCAGACGCGGAGATTGGGTACCAGTCCAAGGTCTTGAGGAATGGTGGCAATTCTAGACCGGATCATCCGTAAGTGACGGGGAGGCAGGTTGTCGGCATGGTTTCCCAGTATCTCAATGGTCCCGGAATTCGCCTGCAGCGAGGCGTTGCATAACCGCAGCAGGGTGGTTTTTCCGCTGCCGCTTGGACCGACAATGGCGACCCGTTCTCCCCGCCTGATGGACAGGGTGGTGGATGTCAGGGCCTTGAGTTTACCATAGCGGCACTCGACCTTTTCCAGGTTGAATATTACCGGAGCGATATGGGTGGGATCCTGCATGCCTTGCGACTTTTACCCCTGGGTTGTTTAGTCGTTGAGTAATCCCAGTTGCCGGGCGACATCAGCGATTATCTGGAAGTCGTCGTTATCAGCCGGGATGATACCGGTACGGGTGAGTGCCTTCAGCAGTGCCGGGTCATCGATTGCAACCAGCGCTTCCTGGAGTTTATCAATGAACCCGGAGCCAAAAATGTTTTCCAGGTCCGGATGGGCGGTCCAGTTGTAGTCGGCGTAGGACGGTGTTTTCCAGATAACCCTGCATTTTTTCACGTCGAGATCACCGTTTTCCACCATGCTGTCGTATTTTTTGTAGCTTAGTGCCCCGATCTGGAATGTGCCTGCCTCGACGAGCTTGGCGGTTTTGTCATGTGCACCGGAGAAGCCGACCGGTTTTGAAAACCACTTGGTTGCCTTGGTGCCGGTTGCCTCCTTGATGAAGAAGCTCGGCATCAGTCTTCCGGAAGTGGAATTTTTTGAACCAAAAGTAAATTTCATGTCCTTGATTGCCGCGGGGAAATCCTCGCTGAGCTCAAGGCCGGTTGTCGTATTGGCAATGAAGTAGGATATATAATCGGGATCCTCGATGCCCTGGGCGATGGCTCTGGCACCTTCAACCTCTGCGCGTGCCTGGACGCCGGTCAGGCCGCCGAACCAGGCAAGGTGAATTTCGCCGTTTACGAACTTGTCAACCGAGGCGCCGTAATCGGTGGCGGGGACGAACTCGGCCTTAACCCCAAGTTTACTTGAGAGGTAGGCAGAAAACTTCTTGAACTTGGCCGACTGCTCGGTGGTGTTTTCATCGGGGATTGCGGAAAAGCGCAGGATTTTGGTGACGCCTGAATCCCCACTTGGATTTCCAGCCTGCTTTGAATCATCCTTCTTGCAGCTGGGAGCTAGAAGGAGGGTGCAGATTGCCAGACCGGCAACGAATGGTCGCGGTTTCATAATTTTCTTTTTCTCCGTTTGGTTATCATGGCTATCTCCTGAATTGGGATTTAAACTGTCCCTTCAAGGTGTGCAAGCTCCTTTGTCCCCTTTAATCATTTTTGCAGTGGCAGCGATGGCCTGTCAGTGAGCGTGATTGAGTGTGGTTTCAGGATGACTTAAAGCCGGTCAGGACAATTTTTCCGGTTGCTCCTCCTTGCTCAAGGAGGGCATGTGCGCTGCCGACTTCCTCAAAGGGAAACCTTTGCTCATGAATAAGCGGCTTGAACTCATTGTTCTCTACTCGCCGGGTAATTTCGCGCAGGATATCGCCATGCCGTGCCCGTCCCTCGGGTTGATTGTGGAGGATGGGGATGACCATGAAGACGACGTGTAGTGAGAGTGCTTTCTGGTGCAGCAGGCTTAGATCAGCCGTGGTTCGTGTATTAACGGAAGTGACCCGTCCCTCCAGTGCTGCCGCCTCAAGGCTGCGCGTGAGGTTTTCCCCGCCGACAGTGTCAAATACCACATCGAAACCCCTCCCGGCGGTGTGTTCCTCGACGTATTCCTCAACGGATTGTTCATTGTAGTCAATGGGCTGGGCGCCGAGGGTGCGCGCGATGGCGGCCTTTTCCTTTGAGGATACCGTGGCATAAACCTTTGCACCTGCGTTCTTGGCCAGTTGAATACCGACATGGCCAACCCCTCCGGTCGCACCGTGCACGAGTACCTGTTCACCTTCAGTAATCCCCGTGCCGCGAACGAGTGCGTCCCATGCCGTTATGCTTACCAATGGTAAGGCGACCGCGTCATGCAGGCTGAGGTTGCTGGGTTTTTTGGCGAGGAGCCGGGCGTCTGCGACCTGGAACTCGGCCAGTGCCCCGGAGTTTTCCCTGATTGCCCCGGTGCACCCGAAGACCTCATCACCGGGGGCAAGCCCACTGACCCCTTCTCCGGCTTCCTCGATAGTCCCGGCCACGTCAAATCCAAGCACTCCGCTTTCCGGCGCGATTGCCTTGAGTAAACCGCTGCGAATCTTGTAATCGATAGGGTTGACCGTTGAGGCGGCCACCCTGATTAAAACCTGGCCTTTTCCGGCAGCAGGCTTTGGTAACGAGGATGTCCTGAACACTTCCGGGCCGCCAAATCCCTCTATCGTCATTGCTTTCATGGGGTAGGAGGTTAGCGGGGAGGCCTTCAAGGTCAACGTTCCAGCGCGGTTTTTCGCGGATTGCTGAGGATTCAGCGTGGTTGGGTAAACCCCGGGTTTGAATTGTTCTTGGAGTTTGCTATTTGATGAGGTTTGTCGAAATGTCCCTTGCCGGGCCTTGCCCGTGAGCATTTGTATGGCCAAGAAGAAGATCGCCAGGAAAATCATCAAGAAGAAGGTCCTCAGGAAGGTCCCTCGCAAGAAACCGGGGCAGCGAAAGGTTGCCAAGAAGAAGGCCCCGGGAGTTCCCGGCAAAGCTGTTTCCGGGGGGCGGGATGGAGGAGGCAAGGCCGAGGTGATCCATGTTGATGACATGTATTCAGACTGGTTCATTGATTATGCCAGTTATGTCATCCTTGAACGTGCCGTGCCGAGTATTCATGACGGGTTGAAACCTGT
>CAWVVE010000286.1:0-4170 GCA_963933075.1 uncultured Verrucomicrobiaceae bacterium
GGTGGAAACTTCAGCGCCGGGAAGTATCCTTGCCTTTTCCCCGAAGTTACCAAAGAACCGTCTCGGCCTGGCCCGTTGGGTTGTTAATCCGGCAAACCCGCTTACCGCCAGGGTGGTGGTTAATCGTTACTGGCAGATGATCTTTGGGGTCGGCCTGGTGAAGACCTCCGAGGACTTTGGGGCACAGGGGGAACGTCCAAGTCACCAGAAATTACTCGACCACCTGGCGGTGGATTTTATTGAGTCGGGCTGGGATATCAAACACCTGATCCGAACGATTGTCACCTCAGCAACCTATCAGCAATCGAGTATCCTGCCGCGGGACATTATTAAGATTGATCCCGGCAACCGTCTCATTTCCCATGCACCGCGTCAGCGACTCCCTGCAGAGTTTATTCGGGATCATGCCTTGTCGGTTAGCGGATTGCTGGTTGATAAGCTTGGCGGCCCCGGAGTAAATCCCTATCAGCCCTCCGTGCTCTTTGGTCGTAATGCAATAGGAGCATCGAATGTCTCGTTTACCCAGAGCCAAGGGGAGGGATTGTACCGGCGCAGCCTTTACACCTACTGGAAACGGCAAATTCCTGCCGCCAATATGCGTATCCTTGGCAGTGATGGACGCAATGCCTGCCGCACCCGCAGGGAAAAAACCAACACCCCTTTGCAGGCACTTGTCCTGCTCAATGACCCACAGTTTGTAGAGGCTGCCCGGGTTCTTGCTGAGCGTTGTTTCCGTGAGGGCGGTGAGTCTGCAGAAGAGCGGTTGGGGTATGCGTTCAGGCTTGCCACCTCGCGCCGTGCCACACCCGGGGAACTGAAGGTATTACTTGCCGAATATGGTGAACGCTTGAATGAATTCCGCAAGCACCCCGATGCGGCTAATTCATATATAGCCGGGGGTGGTGCACGCCCGGCGCATACCGGGATCAATACGCAGGAATTGGCTGCTTATGCGGCGGTTGTCTCGTTGATACTGAATTTGGACGAGTCGATTTCCAAGAGCTAGAGGGATTTCTCTAGAGCTTGTAGTATTCCTCCCAGCCTTTGCGCGGCGGTGGTCCCTCAAGCAGCGCATCAGCAACCTTGCTGTTGGTGATACGCTTGGTCTTGCGGTCAAATGCCAGTTCTCCTCCAAGTCTCTGCGCAATGACGCCGAGACAGAAGACCTGGCTCAATACACCGGAGATATGGAAAGGAGAGCGGGTCTTTTCCTCGCCCTTGGCTCCTAGAACGAAATTCATGAAGTGGTTGGATCCTCCACCGAACTTTGGCAGGCTGCCTGCCAAATCCTTCATTTTATCCTCGGGGATTATTCGCAACGGACTGCCGTGTGAAGTGCCCTTGAAGGTGAGGTCCTTGCCGTAGATTATTTTCCCGTTATTCTCGATCCTCCGGCCTTTTTCAAGTTCCTTTGGCGGTTCCGGTCTATTGCGTGTGCCATCATACCAACGTACCTTGCAGGGGGGTTCTCCCTCTCTTTCAGGAAAGTCAAACTGGATGGTTGAACCCATGGGAAAAATTAATTTACGCACTCCCTCGCGGTGAACTGCGGTGATCTTTTCTGGCAGCCCAAGCTTCAAAAACCGGTGAGCAGTGTCCAGGATGTGGGGACCCCAGTCACCAAATGCGCCGTTACCATACTCATACCAACTGCGCCAGTTTCCCGGGTGCAGATACTTGCTGAAGGGGTGCGCCGGGGCCGTGCCCAGCCATGTGTCCCAGTCCATTCCCTCCGGCATTTTCTCACCGGCCTGCCACTCGTCAAATTTCCATGGGTGCCAGCGCCTCCCCGAGTTCATGTAGGAGGTAATCTTTTCAACCCCCTTAATAATGCCCGCCTCTTTCCAGGCCTTAAACTGGTGATAGTTGGCACCCGAGTGTCCCTGGTTGCCCATCTGGCAGGAAACCTTGTATTTTTTCTCTGCGGCGATCATTAACTCAATTTCCCGGAAGGTGTGTGCCAGTGGCTTTTCCACATAACAGTGAATGCCCTCAGACATGGCACGCATCGAGATGGGGAAATGGGCATGATCGGGAACCCCGATGGTACAGGCGTCGATTTCCTTGCCCATCTTGTCGAACATTTTACGGAAGTCCTTAAACTTCGGGGCGGCGTTGAATTTTTTCTCCAGGCCGGCGGTATGTCTCGTGCCGAGGGCCACGTCGCACAGTGCAACGGGATTCACCAATTTAGTGGAATATACATTATGCGCATCCCCTGCACCCTGGGCACCACACCCTATGAAGGCAACGTTGATCTTGGAGTTTGCGCCGATGACACGGCCTGGGATTAAACTGAATACCGTGCTCGCGGCGGCGGCTTGGGAGAATTTTCTGCGTGTCAGGTTCTTGTTCATTGTATTTTTGTTATTAAGTAACTACCGACTTTGGTTGATTTTTTCAAATTGATTTTTCCATGCTTCAATGTGCGCTTCCCAGGTAAGAGGAAGAACGCGCTGCCGGGCCTTTTCTCCCATGGAGGAGAGTTTGCCATTATTAATGGCGTCCACTACAAGTCCGGTGAGCGACAAATGATCTCCCGGGGTATCCAGTAACCAGCCATTACTGCCATCATCAATGAATTGCCGTGCGCCGTCCGCCGCAGAGATGATGCCCGGTAACCCGCAGGCCATGCTTTGCAGGACAGTATTGGCCGAGGCATCATAGAGTGTCGGGTGCACGAAGAGGTCAGCGGCCTGGTAAAGGTGAAGAATGTCCTCAAGTCCCGTGAATACGCTGATTGTGTCATGCATTTCGGCAGGCAAGGCTTTGATGAACCTTTTGATCCCGGGACCGGCAATCCATAGTTGTGCGCCTGTCAGTGCATGAATTTCAGGCCAGGCTGCCAGGAGGGTCGCAAGGCCCTTGCGGCGGTGGGAACGGGCGGCAAAGAGCAGGACCGGATTTTCTTGTCCAGCGCCAAGGGATTCCCGGAGCGCTTGGCGCGAGGTATCATTTGCGGCGGGCCTGAAATATTCGGTATCAACCGCCGTGTGGATGATGCTGATGGCATCCGAACTGATGGCATAATGCTCCATGATTTGCTCTTGAACCAGCGCTGAATTAACAATGAATTGTCGTGTGCGACCGGATGTATAGAGATCGCGCTCAAGCTTCAGCTCGAGTTGGCATTTAATTCCTTTGCGCTTAAACGGGTTGAGTAATGGGATGTAGGCGGCATGGCATCCTGCTCCGGCACGGTGTAAGTCGTGTTGCGTTGTGCGGCCAAAGCCAATAGTTACATCAACGGGGAGCTGATTGCCGTATCTGCGAGCTTCCCGTTCAAATTTCAATAATGCCAGAGCCTTGGAATGTTTAGGTAGCTGGACGGCATGAATGTTGGCGCCAATTGCCTCCGTAGCCGGATCTGTCTGGCTTGTGATTACATGTAATTGGTGACCGGCGTTGAGCAGTTCCTTAGCAAAGCGGAACAGGTAAGCCTCCATGCCTCCCGAGGAGATGAATTTCTGATAAATTAGACCAATCTTCACGGGAATCTTTTTTTCATGAAAGCGTGTGCGTCCCGTGTTGGCGTGGATTCATCATTGTTAATGAGACCTTGGGAAGGAAGTAAAACAAGGACATTGAGGCGTGATTTCAAGCATAATAATCATCGATTCAATGCCGGGAAAATCAGGGAGTGGAAGTCGTCAACAGCAGCTGAATCCGCGGATGAACCAGTTTGAGGTTTTTTCCGGTTATTTATGTGTTTTCTGGTTTTCTCCCGGGGGCGTTTTCGTGATGATATGCTCAAGGGGTATTTTACTGCGCTGGAGTGCATATCTTTTCCACCGCATAATGGTTACAAGGTGGATGGTAATTCCCATCAAGGTAATTGAAAGTACCCATAGCCAGAACCCTGCAAGTGGAGAGGTGAAGGCTACGGTAACTGTTGATGAAATTTCCCCGCCCAGCGGATTGGAAAATAGCCAGTTTTCCGGGGATGCCCGGTTACCCGCCAGCGGCACGAACAGCGCAGGGGCGGTCAGGCTCAGAACCAGCGACCCGTTAAATACACCGATGGTGGTTTCCGTCCTTGGTTTTCGTCGGCAAATAATTACCACGCCGTAGATAGTCACTGAGAGCAGGATCAGCAATTCAATGACCATCACCAGGGGAATCTCAATCATTGCCCGAACAACGCTCAACTGATTGCCCGGGATGTTGCCG
>CAWVVE010000287.1:0-4143 GCA_963933075.1 uncultured Verrucomicrobiaceae bacterium
AGCAGCGCAAAGACCATTGCCTGTAGCCCGCCAACAAGCAACTCCAGGAAGAAGGTTGGAAGCGGCATCAGTACACTGGCAAGGAAAGTGACAAATGCCGGGAGATTGTATGCATCGGCAAGAGTGCTCATCACGTGCATGAGGTTCTCCCCGGCAAAAACATTTCCAAACAGCCGCAACGAGAGCGACACCGGGCGCAGGGCAATGGAGATCATCTCGATAACTCCAACAAACAGGAAAACCGGCACGATGGCTATACCCAGCCAACCCGTGATCCCACCCTTCGGCCCGAAAGTGTGCTTAAGGAAACCAATGACCCCGGTTTCACGCACCGTGAGGTAAACCCAGACGAGCATGAAGACGGCGGCCATGCCCAGAGTCAGGTTAAGGTCCGCAGTAGGCGGGCGCAGGAGCGGTATGACGTGGTGGTCTGTAGAGGAAAGGGTGAAGGCTGCCTGTAACGGTTCGCTGCCGAAGCCAATGGTGCCAATCCCCGGTAAAAGACCAAACCAGTTTGAGATGGCAACATAGATAAAGATCGTCGCCAGAAGTGGGAAAACCCTCGGGGCAAGTTTTTTGCCGACAATCTGCTCAACCTGGGAATAGATAAACTCAACAACGAGCTCAACGAAGTTCTGAAAACCGCTCGGCACCCGCTGGGCATTGCGTGTTGCCTTACGGGCTGCCCAGAGAATCAGCAAGGCGATGAAAGCGGCAACGGCAACCGAATTGGTCAACCAGCCCAAAGTACCCGCGTCGGCAAATGGCTCCGCACTCAGGGAAACCTTGCCAAGCAGCAGCATCGGGTTAATCCCTTCAAAAACCATAGCGTCTGGGGCAGACTGAATCATTCGTATTTCCATGCATACCGCCCGGCACGGGAATCGCGGAAAAAATCGCTTATCGGGGGTGATAAAACTATTTAGACACCCGTGCCGGGGATGCGCCCGCATTTAATCACTGTTGATTTTTTTTTCAAGGCAATTTGTGACACTTTTCAGAAGGATGCCGCAGGATCGGAAACGCCGTTGCCAACAAGCTCACAAAATGCCGGGGAAACGGCCCAATGGGCGGATCCATCCGCATTTTCTTCAACAACTATCCAGTGAACAAAACCGTCCGGAGACAATAGATGCATGCACCTGTTGACGGAGTCGCCAAATCTCCTTATGGATTTAGTAGTTGCGCGGGTAGCTCAGCGGTAGAGCAACTGGTTTACACCCAGTTGGTCGGCGGTTCGATCCCGTCCCCGCGCACCATTCCACTTTCCCTGCCATCATCGACATGCACAGCATAAAAACCGCTGCAATATCGGCCGGAAGGCATTATTTCGGGAAGTTGCCGGGAATCCTTGCTCTTCCCTGCTTTCTGTCCGTTTCCCTGGCCCTGGTTTCCGCAGGCAACGGGCAGGCCATTCCCGTCCCCCGTCCCCCAACCAGTAAAGAGGGAGCACTTGCCGGAAAGGTCAATGCCCAAACCCGAAAACTGCTGCCGGAAAAACCGGACAGGAAGGAAATCTTTGACGCATATGTCTCAAAAACCTCCCCGGATGTCGCGTGGAGTCGCTCATGGATGAAAGCCATCGATTTCTCCGGGATCGCCTGGGACAGCCCCC
The DNA here is from genome assembly GCA_963933075.1 of uncultured Verrucomicrobiaceae bacterium. Lineage (GTDB taxonomy): Bacteria > Verrucomicrobiota > Verrucomicrobiia > Verrucomicrobiales > DEV007 > CACIUL01. Next base: position 1,616 of record CAWVVE010000287.1, read on the forward strand.
GCACTCTCACCTTGGTGTCGCCAAGGCACGCCCTGATGGCGCGCCACTACCAGCGCAAGGTGGGAAGCAAGGTCACATTCCATGACCGGCGAGGTAAGCCGGTGACCCGAAAAATAAGCGGGATCGAGAATCTCATGCATGACATCGCCGTGGTCATACTGGACGCGAATGTGCCCACCACGATAAAAACCTATCGCCTGCTGCCGCCGGGTGAATCGTATTCAGAGTTGCTCCGCGGCAGCCACGCATTGATCACCGCGTGGGCGAAGGGCGAACGCAAAGTGCGCATACACGCAATTTTCTCCGTCCACGCAGGCCTGGTAGCCTTTGTTGATGCGGCAACGCTGCCCGCCAAGTTCTTTGAACCCCTGATTACCGGAGACAGCGGCAACCCGACATTCCTCTGGCTCAATAATGAACCGGTATTGATTGAAACCCACACATACGGGGGATCAGGAAGAGGCCCGTTCTTCAGCACTCCGGAAAATTTCGCAAAAATCAACGAGGCAATGCTCAAACTGAGCAAAGCACATAAAGCCCCAGTCCATCAGCTGCGAACGGTCACTGTCGACTAGCGGCACAATGCCGCCGCCGCTGCCTTGAGAAAGTGGTAACTCCCCTCCCCGGCCCCGAGCGCAGCCCGGCACTATTAACTACAGCGGGCCCGGTAACCCGGAACAACAAGGAAATCCCGGGAAACCTGCCTTTGATGACTTGGGCTGAAACTGCAGGGGCTAATCCGCAGGCGCCCGGCCCTTGGCCATTGCCCTCAGGCAATTACCCGCATACCGAACCGCCATCACCAGCATGACAAGAACAAGCGTAATACTGATATCCTGGCCCACGGGCCGGATGTGTGCGGGCATGTAGTTGAACCAGGGCAACTGGATAAGCTGCTGGTTCCACCAGCCACGCCCGGCCTCATGGTAGTTGAGAAACTCGGAAATGAGGATGGCGCCCGCCAGTGCCGCCCAGGTAAGGAAAATAACCGCTCCGGAAAAAAACTGCCCCATGCGCGAACCCGTCCAGCCGACAATTTTCAGGAACCGAGTGCACGGCAGCGGAGGACTGCCCAAATGCAGGTCAAGACCCTTGAACAGGGACTGCTCAAAAGAATTGAGTTCTTCAATGTTCACGCGGTTGTTCTGCACGGAAGCCAAGAGTCCGCGAGCATAGATTTTTACCGCCAAAACACGGATGAGCACGTAGCAGGGAAACACATAAAGGGATGCCCAGAAGAAATATTTCTCCAGGTAGTCAGCCGCCTGCTCCGGGGTCGTAATGTCCTGCGATTCGGACAGGTGGAACATAGAGGGTGCCGTCTTGAGGATGAGTACTGGGAGGCAGAGCAGGGCAAACAGGCCGGAAAATAAAAGTGCCCGGATCCACTGGCTGCGAATGATCCTGATGACGAGCCCCACATCCCAGAAGCTTTTCCAGTTTGCGCATACCGCCTGCCGCGCCTGGGCCATCGGCAGGTAGAACATGGCGGCAATGAAAAAAAGGCTGCCAATGAGGAACACCGCCGGTCCGATGAGGGACTGCTCGTAACCCTTGTAGAAGGAGATATTCCATCCATAATCCCATCCAAACCACCACATCATTCCCGCTGGCAGCGTCAACGCCAGCGTGTTGGCTGCACCCTGAATACCAAGAACCAGATTATGGCGCAGGGAGGAGCTAAAGCCCTTGAAAACAAGCCAAAGGTACCTACCCCACCCGCTGTTTACCGGGCGGCGCAACAGGGAACGGAAATTCTGCGCGACAAACCAGTTAGGCCAGTGCATGTGGCCGGCAATCGATTCATCGTCTCGTACGAAGAGCGCGAAGCTGCCGCGAGCGCTGCATTTACACCAGTGTTTTATAGCTGTGCGCCGGGCAACCCGATAGGTCCAGCCGATGACCATGAAGCTGGTGAAAATGGCATGGCAAAACACCATGCCAATCAGGAATTTGACCAGGAAAACAACAGTGCGCCAAAGCAGGTTCCCATACCCGGGTGCATTTCCCGGCATTACGCCCGATCCGGCTTCAGGCACATTGGCAACAGGCTGGCCTTGCGCACTCACGCAATCGCCTCCTCAAGGACCCGGCTTTCAGCTTCATCTGTATCGAAGCCCATCAACCTGCCCACTGTGCCCGCAATCTGAATCTGGTCGCATCCCCTGTCGAAAACATCCCCTGCAGGCACGCCTTTGCCAAAGAAAAGGGCAAAGATCCTGTGTGCGGACCTGGTGTTGAAATGGTGCTGGAAGGGAATGTCCGCCAGCAGGTCATTGTCGCGTCCGCAGTCAGGCACAACCACGAACAGCGTGTTGTCGCGGTAAAACTCGTCGGCTTCCGCTGCCGCAACGATCTGCCTGATCCCCTGGTCCATGATCCCGAGCGCATTGAAATAATGGCTGCGGATGCCCCAATGCACATAGTCGCAATCAGTGTAGTTGAGCATCATCATGCGTGGCTTCAACTCGCGCATGGAACGCAAGGCAAGCTCGGTGAGCAACCGGTCACCACGCGGGTTCTTCAAT
>CAWVVE010000288.1:0-4136 GCA_963933075.1 uncultured Verrucomicrobiaceae bacterium
GTGATCTCGATGCTTGCCCCGACGCGTCTTTATCATGATGTGGTGCAGGGACTGCGTGATGGCGGGGTGAAGCCCAGGGCGATGGCCCATATTACCGGGGGCGGCCTGCCGGAGAACCTTGAGCGTGTGCTTGGCGGGAGAGGAGCTGCCCTTGAGGTGCCGCGTTGGGAACTTGGGGCGGTGCAGAAGATTTTGGCTCACGTTGATGAAGATGAGGCTTTCTCAACCTTCAACATGGGTGTTGGTTGGGTGGTTGTTGTGGCCAAGAAGGACGTGGACAGTGCGATGGGGTTGGTCCCCGGGGCATTGCGCCTTGGTGAGGTTGAGGCGGGTAATCTGACGGTCAGGACTTTGTAGATGAGTGACTTTCTAAAGCACGAGTGTGGCATTGCGATGTTGCGGCTGAAAAAGCCGTTGGCCTACTATCACGATAAGTATGGGTCAGCACTCTATGGGTTTCAGAAATTGTTCCTGTTGATGGAGAAACAGCATAACCGGGGTCAGGACGGGATTGGCATCGGTTGCGTGAAGCTCAACATGAAACTCGGCGAACCCTATATGTTTCGTGAGCGTTCATCAGCAAGGGACTCTCTGACCGTGGTGTTTCAGGAATTGATGGAGAAATATGCAAAAGTCTGCAGTGATCGCGGAATCAATCCTGACGACCCGGACAATGTAAGCCGTTTCTTTGACTTCGGGGGCGAGGTGCTCCTTGGGCATTTGCGCTACGGCACATCTGGGGAATTTGAGGAAGGTTCCTGTCACCCTTTTCTGCGTCGAAGCAACTGGGAGACCCGCAGCCTAATGCTTCTGGGAAATTTCAACATGGCTAATGCGCCCGAGTTAAACAATGCGCTTGTTGAGAGGGGGCAGCACCCGGTATTCGGCACCGACACCCAGACAATCCTTGAGGAGATCGGATTCTTTCTCGATCAGGCGCATCAGAAAATCTATCAGTTTGCAAAAAAGAAGAGGATGTCCGGCAGTGATATTCCCGGCATGATCAGTGAGCGGTTGCACATGCCGCGCTTGTTGCGCAAGGCGGCAAAGTCATGGGACGGGGGTTACACGATTGCCGGAGCCGTTGGCAATGGTGATTGTTTCGTGATGCGTGACCCTAACGGTATTCGTCCGGCATTCTATTTTGATAATGATGAGTTCGTGGGATTTGCTTCCGAGCGGGTTCCCTTGATGACTGTTTTTGGTCTAGAGCAAGATGCTATCAGCGAAGTGCAACCGGGACATGTCGTCTTCATCAAGAATACCGGGGAATTGAGCGTGGAAGAATTCGCTGATGAGCGTGCGCATACGCCCTGCTCCTTTGAGCGAATTTATTTCTCCCGTGGTAATGACCCGGAAATTTACCGTGAACGTAAAGAGCTTGGCAGGTTGCTTGCGCCTGAGATTCTCAAGTCGATAGATTTCAATCTCAGGGATACGGTTTTCAGTTTTATTCCCAATACCGCGGAGATTGCTTATCACGGCATGATGGGGGGATTGCGTGAGTATCGACGGCAAAAGGTGAAGGAGGCTATTGAGCATGCCATGAGCAATGGCGGGTTCAATGACGGAGAAATTGACGATTTAGTGCTTCATAATTGGCCCCGCGGCGAGAAAATTGCGCATAAGGATATCAAGATGCGCACTTTCATCAGCCAGGAGAAGGGACGGAAACAGCTTGTTTCCCATGTGTACGATATCAGTTATGGGGTTGTTGAACCCGGTCAGAGCCTAGTGGTCATTGATGACTCAATTGTTCGCGGCACCACATTGCGCGAGTCGATCCTGAAAATCCTTGCCCGCACAAAGCCTGAGAAGATTGTAGTGGTTTCCAGTTGCCCGCAGATCAGGTATCCTGATTGCTATGGCATTGACATGTCGGAGCTTGGAAAATTTATCGCTTTCCAGGCGGCAATTGATTTACTCAAGAATACTGACCGGGCTGCCCGCATCGGCGAAGTTTACGACCAGTGCAAGGAGGAACTCGGGAAGCCTCCGGGTGAAGCGGTCAATGCAGTTTGCAATATCTATGAACCGTTTACAGCGCAGGAGATTTCTGATCAGATTGCCCGGTTGATTTATCCTCAGGAAACCAAATGGAAGGGTGAGGTTAAAGTCATTTACCAGAACATCGAGAACCTGCATTCAGCATTGGGGGCGCATTGTGGTGATTGGTATTTTACCGGGAATTATCCGACCCCTGCCGGCATTGCGGTGGTAAACCGGGCGTTTATCCAATATTGCGACGGGATAGAAGGTCGTCCGTATGACCTAGGGCTTTAATATAAGGGATTTTATGAAAGTAATTGTCGTTGGAAAGGGCGGCCGTGAGCATGCGCTGGTCACGGCATTGGCAGAGTCTGATTCAGCGCCTGAGGTTTACTGTCACCCGGGAAGTGACGCGATATTTGATATTGCAAGGCGTCTGCCGGCGGAGGTTACCGGCGTCGATTCACTGGTTGCTGCGATGAGTTCAGAGAAAATTGATCTTTGTGTCGGTGGTGAGGAGTCATGGTTGGTGAACGGGCTTGCGGATAAAGCCCGGCAGGCGGGAATCCCCACGTGGGGGCCGGTTGCAGAATCGGCGCAATTGGAAGCCAGCAAGAAATTCGCAAAGGAGTTCATGGTCCGGCATGGTATCCCAACAGGAGGTTACGCGGTCGCCGGCAGCGCCAATGAGGCGAAGGCGGCAATAGTAAGCTACCCGACGGTACTGAAATTTGACGGTCTTGCCGCGGGAAAGGGCGTGGTGATTTGTAATGATGAGGCTGAGGCTGATGCATTCCTTGAAGAAGTCTTTGTAGACCATCGTTTTGGGGAGGGCAGGGTGCTTGTGGAAGAATACCTTGAGGGACCGGAAGTTTCCGTGATCGCAGCTGTTACCGAGGGCAGTTACCAGATTTTCACCCCGGCACGTGATTACAAGCGCCTGGCAGACGGTGATGAGGGACTAAATACCGGGGGCATGGGGGCGGTTGCTTCACGGGCACTTTTAGCACCTGAGGTATTGGCTGAGATTGAGGAGAGGGTCATGCGACCCAGTGTGGAGGGCTTGGTCAAGGATGGCCTGGATTTCAGAGGGTTCCTTTATGCAGGGCTGATGATGACCGATACGGGGCCTAAAGTCCTTGAGTACAATTGTCGCTTTGGTGATCCCGAGGCTCAGGCAGTGTTGCCCCTTGTTGGCGGGGATCTGGCAGTTTACCTCAAGAAGGCTGCCGAAGGAAAAATCGATGAGGCCCTGATCTCCTTTGACCAGAGCTGGAGCATCTGCCTTGTCATGGCATCTGCTGGTTACCCCTCCTCATCACGCAACGGGGATGTTGTGTCCGGGCTTGATGATGTGAGCCATGCAAGGGTTTACCATGCGGGAACGGCAAAAAACGCGCACGGGGAATTTGCAACCAACGGCGGCAGGGTGCTCGCGGTTGTTGCTCGCGGGAGTGACCGTGAATCGGCACGCTCTGCTGTTTATGACGAGGCGGGAAAGGTTACGTTTGACGGGGCGCAGCATCGCAGCGACATCGGTAGTATGCATTTTGACTAGTGCCGCCAAACTGAAATATTCTGAATGCACTTATAGAGAAAAGAGCCAAGGTATTTGAAACAAGCGATGAAAGTTATTATTATTTACGGCAGTGCTAATGATAAAGAGTTCATGCAGCCTGCACGCACCTATTTGGAGGAAAAGGCTACTGAGTATGACGAGCATGTGATCTCGGCTCACCGCAACCTGCCGGAACTGATCGAGTTTCTTCGTAAACTCAATGCCTCGGGCGAAAAGGCCGTAATCCTTGCCGTTGCCGGATTGGCGGCAGCTTTGCCCGGTGTCGTGGCAGTCGAGACTGAGTTACCCTGTATTGGGGTTCCTGTGCCTGGAGGACCGCTGAATGGCATTGATGCCCTGCTTGCCATGTGTCAGGTGCCCGGAGGGGTCCCGGTTGGGATTGTGGGGCTTCACAGCAAAGCGCCGTTGAATGCTGCGATGTATGCGTATAGGATACTAAAATTCGCCGGTCTTGAGTAGCATAGATGATTTGCAAGGAGCGGGCACCGAGGGGCATCAGATTCTCGGTGAAAATGACCTTTCCAATAAGATCCAGCGACTTGCTGCCCAGATTACCGAGCGCCATCCA
>CAWVVE010000289.1:0-4125 GCA_963933075.1 uncultured Verrucomicrobiaceae bacterium
CGGAAGAGAGCCTGGCAGGTGTGGTTGAATACATGCGGGCAAAGGATATCCTGCTCATGGGTGCCAGTGGCGGCAAGATACGCATGGTCACCCACCTGGATATTCCGGAGGGCGCGATTGAAAGAGTTGTGAATGCCTTTACCGGCTATCTTTCCTGACAGGTTCAGGGCTTCAGCGCCTTTTTCAGGTCATAGGCCCCGATCCTGTTTTCCAGCATCTCGGGAAGGATCAGCCATTTTTTCTCCGGCAGGTAGGCGTGATCAGCGACCCCTTTCGGGAAGGTTGCAAGTAGGCGTGAGTTCCCGTCCGCGTTGACATGCATCACCTTACCGGCGATCCAGTCAGTGACAATGAAGCCATCTGCGCCGTCGGACTCGACGCCGTCCAGGTTGCCGATTGGGTCCGTAGTGATCGCGTTGAGTTCACCGCTTTTCAGGTCAAGGGAGAGGAGTCGCCCGAGCCTTTCCGTGCTGAAATCGTCCTGAATGTTCTGTCCCCAGCCGCCAATGATCAGCTTTCCTTTGTGCACAAGCAGGCCGTTGGGTTGCTCGACCCTGTCGCCCTCGGCGAGCACGGAGAGCTTGAGTGTTTTTTCCTCATACTGGTAGATTTTCCCGGCCAGCATGTCACTAACGTAGACGGTGCCATCCTTGCCGCAGGCCAGGTCGTTGAGGAACATGGCCCCGGGAATTTTCAACTCACTGACCTTTTTACCACTGGTGATGGAAAAGGCGAGGATGCGGTCAATGTCGGCGACCCATAGTTTATCACCCGCACTGCGTAATCCTTTCGGCGCGTTGAGGCCTGTAGCCCATTTGTTTTCGATAACTTTTCCCTCCGGTGTCAACTTTGATATCCAGCCGTCACCGTCCTTTCCCATGCCTCCCCCTTCACCGATCTGGGAGACAAACAGGAAGCCGGATTTCTTGTCGAGGTAGGTGCTTTCCGGGGCAGTGATACCCTTGCTCAGTGACCACACCACGGGAAGTTTTTCAGCCTGAAGTGTGAGGGCGGGTAGCGCGAAGGCAAACAGTAATAATGGTGTGATTTTCTTCATGGGTTTTTATTTTGCGATGCAATGTAGATTATAACAGCTTTTTTCGCGGGTAAGTCATCCTCAATATGCCAGCGCATCAGGTTGGGATAGGTCGACAGGGGTACCAACTCCAGCGAGATAGTGCTCCCGGGTGGTTTTCCTGCCAGCCTGCGGTCATGAAACAGGCACGTCCTGACGATGCGGATACGCTTCCCCTTATACTGGGTTTGTCCGCTGTGGACGGCCAGGACCTCGTATTCATTGACAATGAAGGCATTGTGGAGTGTCCCGGCCTGGCTATTGCTTAGCCTTGAGGAGGCGAGCAACTTCAGTGTCAAGGTCAGTGGCACTACGGCCATGCCGGGCTTGACCGGCTTTTTGGGCAAAGATGCCGGTTTTGGCGAGGCTGTCCGCTGCGGTGCCGGTTTGCGTGTTATCTTTCCGGGCAGAATTCTGCCGATGGCGTTAATGGCACGGCGTGCAGGGGAATTACGCCCACGGGTTGCCAGGAGCAGGTTGGATTGCCCTTTTCTCCAGCGGTATCCGGTGCCAAAGGGCAGGGGTTTTGCCTTGGAGCGAAAAACCTTTGCAAGGTCATCCTGATGGTACCGCTTGAAGAGGTCGGTGGGAGTCTCGTATTTCCCGTAGGGGGTTATCCTCCAGAGGGAACGGTCAAGGAAGCGCAGCGGGATACCGGAGTCATCCTGGATGATGGCACTGCTTGAGGCCAGTAGGTGATCCCTGATCTGCGAGAAGTAGGACTCGTGCATAAGGTATGATGAGGCCTTCACGTAGGAAGGGCCAGGGGGAAGGCTTTTAAGGTAAGTGAGAAACCCCGACCGCTTCAGGGCACCGTTGGCGATGTTGGTCTGGAAGTAATGGATACTCCTTGACCTGCCGTCCCTGCAGCGCACGTCAATGCGTACTGCGTTAGCTCCCTTGTCAGAAGTTCCAAGGCCGGTCAGCTTGCCGTCCCTGCCGAGCGAGACAAACTCGATGTTCCTGATTTCATGGCCATCGGCGGCCAGGAAAAGGCACATGATAGGCAGGGTGCCGGCATAGGTGGCCGCTGGAAGTTCCTTCTGCATGTCACTGGTGCGGAAAAAGCTGTAGCGGATACTTTCCTCCAGGATCTTGCGGATTTCAGTGAGGGCGGATTCGGCCGATTTTCCCTTTAGTGCCGTTGAACGGGGCGCAGTGCCTACAGGCTCAAGCCCGCAAAGGATATAGGAGTCAGCCCTTGGGAACATTCGCATGACGTGCAGGACGTCCGGGCCGCTGAAGGTGTAACGAACCACGCCTCCGCGGGGGAGCTTCGGGCCGTTTTCGCCACTGCTCCAGCTGAGCATGGGATCCAGTGTGGAGGCCTTGTACTTGGACAATGCCTTTTGCATGGCCTCCCGGTGTTCCTGCCAGGCGCGGCTGCCCGTGATCCGGGTGGAGGCGTTCGGGCTGTCCCGGCCGGCAAGCAGCCCGGCGGTTGTGTTGATGTCCGCAATGATCCTTGAATCCACCGCAATGGCGCTGCCGGCTGCAGCCAGCAACATGGCGATCAATGCCATTGGATATGAGAGGAAGTGCATCGGGGGGGGGATTACTACCTGCGCTGTGCTGCAAGCGGAAGTGAAAAAAATGCAATCAATGCAGATTTTCCACGGGCTTAGTGAAGGTGAAATTGATTCCCTCGCTAGATCGAGACTTGCTTGCCGTCATCACTGTCGCGGGTGTCACCCATCTTTTCGCGGATTTGGGATAACTCCGCCTTGAGATGGGTGCGAAACAGGATGATGTCCGCCTTGTGGATGAGGATATTGGCTCCCATGTCGAGAAAGCGGGCATGGTCATCAATACTTCCCCAGAAATGAATGCCGGCGCCGATGCCGCGGGCACGGGCGGTTGTGATAATCTTTTCACAGGCTGCCAGGAAGTCCGGGTGATCGTACTGCTCGGCGACCCCGAGGCTGCAGGAGAGATCATGGGGGCCAATCAGGACTGCGTCTGTTCCCTTCACGTCGAGTAACTCGTCGAGTCGCTGCATGGCCGGCACACTCTCAATGTTTATCAGCATGCTGTTGCCGGCGGTGTTGGCGGAAATGTAGTCGTTAAGGGCCGGTTCCAGGGGGGTGCCCTCGAGGGTAGCCCGGAGTTTTTCTCCCTTTAGAGGGCGTAACTTGGTTGCACCGCGCAGCGCCCGTACCTGTTCCGGGGTCTCGATGTAGGGAGCGACAACCGCGGCGGCCCCATCATCTAGGGCAACGGTTGCCTTGTCGGGATCCGGGTCAGTGATGCGCACCAGGGGCGGCAGGCCCAGTGCCGTGTAGGTGCGGCACATCCAGCTCAAGGTTTCCCGGTTGAAGGCGATGTGCTCGGTGTCAATGAACACGAAGTCCAGGCCGCAGTCGCCAATCACCTTGGGCCAGAACGGGGAACCTGAGACCAGCAGTGTCCCGTAGATGCGCTTGTCACCGCGCAGTGCTTGATTGAATTCTTCCGGTGTCATCGGTTGTCTACACTGATTGGTTTTCCTGCTTTTCCCGATTCCACCGCCGCCAGGACCGTGGCACAGATGTTGCGGGCACCCCGGGCATCAAGGATCGGTTCCTCGGTGCCGTCAATGGCACGGGCGAAGTTTTCTGCCAGCAGGTAGTTATTGGAATCGACAACGCGCCGGTTCCTAAACTCCAGATCCGGCTGGTCCCGGTAATGGATGCTCACCTCCGGGCGGGCTTCCGAGACGACCATCGATCCCTTGTCCCCGACCAGGTGTAACTTGATCTCCCCGATGTCCGGGTGGGCGGCGGCACCGATACGCCCGATGCAGAGTGATCCGGTCACTCCGTTTTCCATTTCAAGGGTCACGCTGGCCAGGTCATCAACACCGTTGTCGGCATGCGCCTGGTGGAAGAGGGCCGTGGTGCGGCCGAAGACCCGGTTGACGCGTGCCTCACTGCTGAGCATGCGGATGTAGGCCAGCGGGTATATGCCCTCAACCTGCAACTCGCCCATGGGCTCGGTACCGACCCCGCCATCAGAACCATCGGCATGCGCATCGAGCTGGCGCTCAAGCCAGTCAAGCGGCGGGTCGCCTT
>CAWVVE010000290.1:0-4119 GCA_963933075.1 uncultured Verrucomicrobiaceae bacterium
CGCAACTGGTGATCGGCAGCAGGAAGGTCGTCAAGACCGTGGGTAAGGCTTTTCATGTAGAGCCCGCTGCCACCGACAACGACGGGGAAACTGCCGCGCTGAATGATTTCATTCACTACAGGCCTGGCAAGTTCGGCGTAGTGGGCGGCGTTACAATCTTCGTTAACATCTAGGCAGCCGTAAAGATGGTGCGGGGCAAGGCGGCGCTGTTCTATTGTTGGGGCGGCGGTGACGATTTCAAGGTTTCGATACAGTTGGCATGCATCAGCATTGACAACTTCACCACCAATTCGATGTGCGAGCGTTGCAGCGATGGCGCTCTTTCCTGATCCTGTGGGACCGGTGATATAAAGCGGGCGCATTGCCTCGCTGGTAAGCGAGCAGAGATTACGAGCTATAATTATCCTGAGGACCTTCGCTCTTTGCCCCGTTAACGATGATTTGTCGTCCCATGAAATCCTGGTCGTGGAGTGTTTCCGCGGCTTTCTTGGCATCGTTTGCGTCATTCATTTCAACGAAGGCGTATCCCTTTGAGCGGTTACTGCGGCGATGGTAGACGATTTCAGCTTTCACAACACCACCGACCTTTTCAAAGAGGCTTGCAAGTTCATCTCCTGTTGTTGCATACGCAAGGTTACCCACGTAGAGCCTGGATGATGTGACTGCCACTTTTTCGGGAGGTCCGGCATTTTGTGGTTTGTCATTCCTAGGCTCCCTGACCCGGGGTTGCTTCTTGGGAGTGCTTCTTGACCGGGAGCGGGAGTTATTCTCTGAGCTTCGTTGTGGCGGGCTTGGGCGCTTGGTGCTGGGACTGAAAAAGCCACAGATCTTTTCCCAGAGAGAAGGCTTGCGGGTGCGGCGCGGAACTTTTTGCTTTACGAAGCGGCGCTGACTGCCTCCGCCGCTGTTAGTGCCTCGATTGTTGCGGCTGCGGCTGCTGCTGCTGTTGCTGCTGCTGCTGCTGCGGCTGCGACGTTGCTGATGATTGGATGATTGTGCCATGTTGTGTTGCGGTCTTTTTTTTGTTCGGTATGCGCGGCGGAGCGGGATTTGCGCGATTGCGTCCAGAATCCACAGGGTTTGCTGTAGGCGGCCGGTTTCTCAGGTAAGCCTGCCTGTTTGCTGTTATAAGAGGAGCTCCGTCGGTTAAGGTGTTGGTGTTGAAAGGCGTTGGAGCAAGCGCCGGGATGTATTCTTCCCGTTGGGATACTCCTGTGCAGTTTGTGGCATTCACAGTTCAAAAATCCTTTTAGAAGGTTCCTGCAAAATCCAGATAAGTTCCTGCAAGATGTTGTTTTTTAATGTGTTATGCTATTATTTAATTTAGGCCTGCTGGCAATTGCACGCTTGTGCCTTTCGATTGCGAACATAGTCGGGTGATGGGTTGGGGCAAGGCGTTTCAACACGCAGGCGATGGCTTGGTCGTGTGTTGCCTTGAAAAACCTACGGGTAAAGGGCAATACGGACATCTGGATCTCCTTGAAAATAAGTGCTCCATCGCCTTGGATAAGATCACTTTTTTCCTGTATAGGTTAGATATCTGAAGGTTGTCTTGATTTTCAGGCAAGCTAAGTAAATTTCCATCAACCCGATGCTGTCATCATTTGCCGCAACAAAGTTTTCCCCAGATTTCTGCTCTTTATCCTTGGTCTTTACCGTTTTTTACATGGCAGTTCTGCAGCCTTCGGCAGGGCAGCAATCAACTGTCGAGTCTTTCATTGTCGTGGATTTTCATTCGAAGAAAATCGTTTCAGCCCATGAGGCGGGAATGCGCAGACAGGTGGCCAGCTTGACAAAGATTGTGACGGCAATGGTTGTCCTCGACTGGGCAGATCTTACCCGTGCTGAACTGAGTGAGTTGGCGACTGTGCCGGCGAGCGGCAGCCTGATTGGAGGTCCAAACATGATGAACCTGCGCCCAGGCGAGAGAATTAGCCTTCGCGATGCGCTTTATTGCGCGTTAATCGGCTCTGACAACTGGGCTGCAGAAACCTTGGCTGACCATGTGGGAAGGAACTTGCTCGTGCGCGGGAATGTCGGTGATGGGACAGCCCCGGTGGCAGAATTCGTCAAGCAAATGAATGCTCTTGCTGAGAGGCAGGGGGCTGAAGATTCATTGTTCGCCAACCCGCATGGCATGGACCACATGGAAAAGTTGCCGTATTCATGTGCTGCGGATATTGCCCGGTTTGCAATATATGCCCTTGGCAAACCCGCGTTCACGTTTTTTTGCTCGCAGAAGGAAAGGAGGATTTCCGTTCATGGGGGTGCCGGGGTAAGGCGCTTTATGATCAAGAATACAAATAAACTACTCGGGAAAGATGGTATTGACGGCATTAAGACCGGCTTGACAAGGAGAGCCGGCCCGTGCCTTGCGATCAGTGCGGACAGGAAGGCTGTCGTTGAGGAATTGCCTGACGGGAGAACCAGGGTTACTCCTCGGCGCTTGATAGTGGTTGTCCTTGGAGCTTCTGATCGTTTCTCTGCAGCAAGATCCCTGTTGATTGGCGGGTGGGAGAAATTTGACGCATGGAATTCCGGGGGGCGACTGGTATTGAATCCGTCTGAATTTCTCTCCGGGCCAAAAGATTAGCGTGCAGGAGGGCGCATCATCTGCTCCATTTGCCCTGTAATCCGTTAAACAAGCCAGAGCAGACCGCATGGACTCGCTGATAGAACTTTTACAGAAAAATGCCCGCTGTGGCGATAAAGAACTCGCTGAATTGCTGGGCAGTAGCGAAGATGATATCAAGGCCCGTGTCAGGGCTCTTGAGGAGAAAGGCGCGATCCTCGGTTACACGGCGGTGGTCGATCCGGAATACATTGATGACGGGAAGCATGTCTCCGCGGTGATTGAGGTGAAGATTACTCCGGAGCGTGGTGGCGGGTTTGATCTCCTGGCAGCACGGATCGCTAAATTTGATCAGGTGGAAAGTTGTGTTTTAATGAGTGGCGGATACGACCTTTCAGTCGTTGTCAGCGGCGATTCTCTGCATGAGGTGGCTCGGTTTGTTGCTGAGAAACTCAGCACCCTTCAAGGGGTGATCTCGACGGCCACTCATTTTCACCTTAAGACCTACAAGCGCGATGGATTCCTTGCCCAGTCTGATGGCGGCGGGGAGCGCCTGCCCGTGACACCCTGACTGAGGCAAGGCTTTACTGCCAAACCTCTTGCAAGAGCATGTCTTTGGAGGACAAAATTTCAAAACAGGTACGAAGTATCCCCAAATCTGGCATAAGGGATTTCTTTGAGCTTGTACTCGGCCGCAATGATGTTATTTCCCTTGGAGTGGGAGAGCCGGATTTCAGCACTCCATGGCATATCCGTGAAGCCGCCATTTATTCATTGGAACGAGGTGAGACCAGCTATACTTCCAACCTTGGGATGGAGAAGTTGCGCAGGTCGATTGCCGGTTACGTGCAATCTCACTTTGAGGTGAGTTATGACCCAGCCAGTGAAATCCTCGTTACCGTGGGTGTTTCAGAGGCACTGGACCTCGCTTGCCGTGCATTACTAAACCCCGGCGATGAATTTATTTATCACGAGCCCTGCTATGTATCCTATGACCCGAGCGTTGCCCTTGCTTATGGCGTGCCAGTGCCAGTGTCCTCCAGTGCTGAAGAGGGATTTGTGGTAAGGGCCGAGGAGATAGAGAAAAAGATTACGCCAAGGACACGGGTGCTGATGTTGAATTTTCCCACCAACCCAACCGGAAGTGTCATGGAGCGAACTGAGGTTGAGAGGATTGCGGAGTTGTGTATTGCCAACGATATCCTCGTTATAACCGATGAGATCTACAGTGAATTGGTTTACGATGAGGACTATCGGCATGTCTCCATTGCCTCTTTGCCGGGGATGCGTGAGCGCACGATCCTGCTGCATGGTTTCTCGAAAGCCTTTGCGATGACCGGTTTCCGGCTAGGGTATTCCTGTGCCCCGCCGGAAATTACCGAGGCGATGATGAAGATTCATCAGTATTCGATACTTTGTGCGCCGATTACCAGTCAGGTTGCTGCACTTGAGGCGCTGGAGAACGGGGCTCCGGCAGTGGCCTCAATGCGAAGGGACTACAAAAGGCGCAGGGATTTCATCGTCAGGGAATTCAATGCCATGGGCCT
>CAWVVE010000291.1:0-4117 GCA_963933075.1 uncultured Verrucomicrobiaceae bacterium
GCCGACACCGCCACCGTCGATGTTCACGATCACCTGGTGGCCGGTGCGGCGCATGACCAGTTTGCAACATCCGCTGTGGATGAGTCGCAGGAGGAAGTCGTCATCGCGGTTCCGGTCGCATCCCTTGTGCAAGGACGAAATGTGATTGCGGTGGAGGTTCACCAGAGCACAGCAAACAGCTCAGACCTCAGTTTTGACCTTAGGCTAAGGGCAAGTATCCCCCCGTTTTCTGCAGCCGACCCGAGAGCTTCCGAGTGGCAATACCTTGATGACGGTACTAATCAGGGAAGTTCATGGAGTGAGGTGGGCTTTGATGATTCAGGTTGGGCTTCAGGTAACGCTCCTCTCGGTTATGGAGATGACTCCATTGCCACGATAATGAACGATGGAGGAAACAGCGATGACAGGCAGGTTACTTCATACCTGAGGAGGAAGTTTAATCTTTTTGGTACTTCTGACGTGATTGCCGCAAAGGTAAGAGTGAGGCGTGATGATGGGGTTGCCCTTTACCTTAACGGCACAGAGATCCTCCGGGATAACCTGGCAGGAGCGGCAGGGTTTTCCGATCTTGCCCTGAGGACGGTAAGTGGCACTGATGAAGAGCAATATATCGAGTTTATCTTTGATGCTGCATTGCTGGAGGAAGGTGAAAATGTGATTGCTGCTGAGATTCATCAGGGAAGCGCCGGCAGCAGTGACCTGATTTTTGATGCTGAAGTGCTCGTCAGCACTGCCAACTTACTGCAGTTGGCTTCGATTGAAGTTGTCAGCCCGGGAGAAGGTGGCGTTATCGACTCGGATGGTGATGGTATGCCTGATGCATTTGAGATTGCCCATGGGCTGAATGTTGGAATTGATGATTCTGCGGAGGATCCAGACGGCGATGGCTTGAGCAACCTTCAGGAGTCCATGACATTAACCGACCCAAACGATGCGGGCTCGGCGTTCTCTTTACAGTCGATTGCCCGGCCGTCTCCTGCCAATCCGGACGGCTATATGCTGCGCATGAAGACTGTCATTGGAGTCACTTATGAAATTGAGACTTCCTCGGACGGTGTCACTTGGCAGCGGATTGAAGGTAGCCGATGGGCTGCTCTCCAGCCAATCAAGGAACTTGTCATTACTCCCTCTGGCGGATTGCGCTTTTGGCGTGCGGTTGTTGTCCCGTAAGGGGGCAAGAAGAGTAATGGGGTTGCTGCAGGGATTTATTCCTTAACAGCGGGGTCTTGATCGGGGTTGATTCGCTTTGGTGTGAGTATCACGCTTGATAGCTCCATGATGCCCTGAGTGCGAGCCTCCAGGATGGAAAGGGTGAATGCTCCAGAGGCAGGGAAAAGTGTTATCTCGCCAAGGGTAGTTTGTTTTTTTTCCTGCCACTTGCCTGATCCTTTTACGGTAAAAATGTTTTTGGATTTCCCTGCGCTTACTTGAACCCTGCCACCCGCAAACGGTCCGGAATGATAATTAAGTGTAACGTGGTAGCTTCCTGGGGGAAGCTTATCAAGGGTCCACCTGGCGCTTCCAGTATCGTCCCAACCGATTAACCTCCCGGATTTCTTATCATGGAGGATGCTTCCCGTAAGCTCTGCATTTAAGGGGAGTAGCAGGAATGCACCATCTTTTCCTGCAATAGCCGTGGTCGGGTTTTGCTTCGCGTTATGGTCGGGGCGCGCGCGTTTAATGCGCTCGATTTCCTTTTTTACTGCCAGTGCCTCCTCAAGTTTCCCTGATTTTAGCTTCTTGTCGTATAGCCGGCTGAGGGCGTCATGGTAGGGCTCATAGAGGCCTTGGATTTTACTGGATAGCTCCTTCTTGAAATCGTCCTCTAGTGCCTGTAGCGCAGCGGGCTTGTCCCGTGACAATGCAAAGGGGGAAAGCATGCCAAGTATCAGCGTGAAGATGGATACGGTCTTCACTTTGTCCCTGCGGGGGGTATTCATCTTGCAGGTATGAGTTGCACCTCTGTAAGAAGGAAGACTCCCTTAGGGTTGCTCGTGCGGGGTTTGATTTCCAGGTTTATGGATTGTCGTAGATTAAATGTGCCGATTCGCATTGAACGCTTAAATCGTTTTTCTTGCGTGGCTCCGGGAATCTTTGCGTTAACAAGCTGATCAAGTTCGCGCACTTGAATTTCTCCTCCGCCGCCAAAAACCGGTATATAGGTAATTTGAATATGGTAACGGCCGGGGACAATCCCGTTAATCGACCAATGGGCGGAGCAACCGGGCGATTTCCAATTGCGGATATTGCGGAAGGAATTCCGCAATTCCCCATGAAGCTTTGCCTGTGTTGCTTTCAGGTAAACAGTGGAGCCCTTGGTCTTGGTGGCATTGGTCGTTGGGCGCGAGGCCTTGGCTCCTATCCTGACCAGTTGTTCAAGCTGACGATTATTCTCGGCGATGACTGAGCTGACGAGGGCTGCATCCTCCTTGTAGTCAGCTTTGCTGAGAGTGGCTTCGAGCTGCTCTAGTTTTTCAATGTGCCTGTTGATTGCAGTGATTTGCAGTGAACGTTTTTGCCGTTCGTAAATCTTGATCAGATTTTTGAGTTCGGCCGGGTCTTTCGCCACAACGGGGGCAGCCTGCATGGCAGTTACCAACAGGAGAACCGTGATTATTCTTGAATTGACAAGCATTTTGAAGGTGCCAGTGCAGCATTTGCTGCAGGTCACCGCTTTCCAGGTATTCTCTGTCTTGTTGAGGGCGTTTATCCCGCAATCTCGTTACGTACTGTCTCGAGGAGTTTCTTGGTTGCCTCGATACCGGCCGCTTCACTGATTTTTCCTCCTTCATACTCGATGCCGACATAGCCGTGATAGCCTGCGGCAAGGACAATTTTCATCATCTTGCGATAATCAGTATGGATCTCATTCCCTGTCTCATCAAAGTCGTGCGACTTGGCGCTTACCGCCTTGGCAAAGGGCATTAACTCGGTGACTCCCTTATAACGATCGTAGGTCTCCTTGGAACTGACACGGAAATTGCCGAAATCCGGGAGGGTTCCGCAGTTCTTGCGCCCGACGAGTTTCATCACTCCGGCAAGCCATGCGCCGTTTGATGAGAGCCCGCCATGATTTTCAACGATGACGTTTAGTCCATGGGTTGAGGCAAACTCGCTGAGGTTTCCCAGTCCATCTGCTGCAAGTTTCTGTTGCTCCCCGTATGATCCTCCTGAAGAGGCATTGACCCGGATAGAGTGACATCCGAGGAACTTCGCTGCTGACACCCATCGCTTGTGGTTGTTGACCGCTGTCTCCCGTTTTTTGGTGTCAGGATCGCCGAGTTTTCCTTCGCCATCGCACATGATGAGCAGGCTTTTTACGCCCTCGCTTTCACCGCGTTTTTTCAACTCGCCAAGATACTTCTCGTCATTGGCTTTATCCTTAAAGAACTGGTTCACGTATTCAACGGCGCTGATACCGAATTTTTGCCTGGCCATGACCGGGAAATCAAGGTTGGTCATTTTCTTTGAGAACAGAGCCTTGTGCAGCGACCACTCGGCTATGGAGATTTTGTAGAGCGGTTTCTTCGGGGCGGCGCCTGACGCGACTGCATTAGCCACTAATGCCACGGAGCCTGCGGCGAGGAATTTTCGGCGTGAGAGAGAGTGATTTAATGGCATGGCTTCCGGGTGGATTTTACGGGTTTTTTCGAGGTGCAATATGCATCCTGTGCGGGGAAATGTCACTGCTTGAGTTTACGGGTTTAATGGGGGAAACATGCTAATTTTGCCTTTGATGACTCGAATGAATTTGGAGCTTCGGTTGACCAAGGGGAGTAATTCTATTATGAGCTAGGTATAATGACAAATATCACAAAGATTTCATTAGCGATTGGCGGTGTGCTGGTATTGCTCGGGTTGGGTTCTTATGTCGGCACTGGACGGGAAAGTGTCACGGCGCTGATCCCTGCATTTCTTGGTTTGCCGATCCTGATTTGCGGATTAATGGCCAGGGATGAGAAGAAGCGAATGATGGCGGCACATATTGCGATTCTTTTTGGAGCATTGGGAGTAATTGCCGGTTTTGGCCGGGGTATTCCGCAATTGATCAAGGGGAATACCGGAACCGCGACCACTGTGACGCTGATCATGGCAGGGATCTGCCTGGTTTACGTGG
>CAWVVE010000292.1:0-4113 GCA_963933075.1 uncultured Verrucomicrobiaceae bacterium
AGCGCCTGGTCACGTATCATTTCTGCGGAGAGCCGGAAGCGCGGGCCGCGGGTTAGCAGGCGATTGTCAGGATCCGGGTCGGTGGAGCTGTCATTGATCCTCGAGTCCTGGCGATAGGCGGCCGAGGTGACCAGCAGTTTAAGGAATGCTTTCATGTTCCAGCCGCTTTCCATGAACTCAACCGCCAGCCAGTCGAGCAGCTCAGGGTGGGTGGGTAACTCTCCCTGTGAGCCAAACTCTTCGCTGGTGGGAACAATGCCGATGCCGAAAATCATCTCCCAGAGGTGGTTGGCCATCACGCGTGCGGTTAGCGGGTTGTCCTCATCGGCCAGCCATTTAGCCAGGGTCAA
Source organism: uncultured Verrucomicrobiaceae bacterium (assembly GCA_963933075.1). Classification (GTDB taxonomy): domain Bacteria; phylum Verrucomicrobiota; class Verrucomicrobiia; order Verrucomicrobiales; family DEV007; genus CACIUL01. Next base: position 351 of record CAWVVE010000292.1, read on the forward strand.
CCGGTCCATTTTACTGCTGTCCTTTGGCTGATGGAACACGGCAGGCAGGCCGGGACTTACCTCCTTGCCCTTGTCCAGGTAATTGCCGCGCATCTGGATGTTGGTTTTCCGTTCCTTGCCTGCGGCGAGCTCGCGCATGATGGGAACGGTGGTGGCGGGCTTGAGGCCGGTAAGTTGTCTCCTGAGCTTTGTGAGCTCCGCACTGGTCGTGACGGTCTCGGGATTGAGTTCGGAAAAATGGTGGAGTAATTCGGCCACTTGTGTCTCACTGCGTTTTTTGACAGGTATTGCGATGATTTCAGCGAGTTTGTGAGGCAGGGCACGGTGAGGAGCCGTGGAACTGCTGACTGATATCCGGAAGCGGCCGATAGAGTGCTCTCCGTAGGTTTGTTTGAGGGTGAATTGAAGCTTTCCCCCGGGTAATGGGCTTGCCAACTCGAAGACAGCGTGGTGGTCTTTTCCCATCTGTGGAGCTACCGACCATCCTGAATGCCCGCCGGCATCTCCGTCGATTGCCAGTGAAACCCCGAACTTCTCCTGGTCGAAACTTGAGGTGGCATGGGAGAACACTGCCTGCTGGCCGCCACCCAGCGAGATTTCCTTGTCACGCTGAGGTGCTTTCTTGTGGGTTTGTGTCCAGACTGTTCCCCGCTTCTCATCGAGGAGTGAGAGCTTGAACCCGTCGAGCCTGCTCTGTATCGCTCCATCGGTGCGGTTCCAGACCACGATGCGCGTGATGTCGTGTTGCCCGCCCAGGTCGACTTCCCAGAACGGGTCTATTTTGTTGAGCGCCGTATGGGCAACGCTTCCTGCCTGATAGTTGCCGTCGGTGTTACCATCAATTGCCCGCCCGGCTCCCGCGTCAGCATAAGTTCCCGCCTGGCTTGCCTTGCCCTTGAGGGCGATATTGGCATTACCACTGAATACCTGAATCTCGGCGATATTAAGGATCTTGTTTTGGCCGGGCAGGTCGATGCGCACAAAGCGGCCACGCTTGGATGGTGAATCCGCTCCGGTGATCAACTCGATCTCATTAAGCACAAAGTTGCCCTTTCTGCCGGGGCCTTTCCAGTGGCTGAGGCTCTCATGGCTCAAGACATCGAGTCGAATCGCGGTGACAGCCTCACTTTTTGCGGTTCCTTCAAGGGTGTAGATGTCCGTTGGCGCCGACTTGCCACTCACCAGGTAGGATCCGTCCTCGAGGCGCGTGAAGGTGGCTTGCGAGTTTGCTTTTACCGAGATTCCCTCAAGCAGTTGCCATTGTTCACCCTTACCAGCTAAGCCTGCTTCCCATTTTGCCAGCGCCTCCTTGTTTTTGTCGCTTGGTGCGCTCAGTGAGTCCTCCAATTCCGTGATACGGGCCTTGAGTTGCTCCTGTTGCTGTATTTGTGCGCCACTCAAGACCGGGATGGTTGGGCTTTCATCACGACGGTCAGCATCCTGGGTCTGGTTGAGGATGGCGAACATGCTGAAATACTCCTCGTGGGAAATAGGGTCGTATTTGTGGGTGTGGCATTGCGCACAGGCCATCGTGGTGCCCATCCAGGTGGCCATGGTGGTGTTGACACGGTCCACGACAGCGACATTGCGGTACTCCTCATCGTTTGTGCCTCCCTCGTTATTGGTTTGTGTGTTACGGTGAAAGGCCGTTGCCACCAGTTGATCGTTGGTTGGTTTTTCGAGAAGGTCACCGGCGATCTGCTCAATGGTGAACTGGTCGAAGGGCTTGTTTTCATTAAAGGCGCGAATGACGTAGTCGCGATAGGCCCAGATAGTGCGTGACGGGTCGTCTGCGTAGCCCGAGGAGTCTGCGTAGCGGGCAAGGTCGAGCCACATGCGCGCCCAGTGTTCACCGAAGGAGGGCTTTGCCAGCAGGCGGTCGGCAAGTTTGGAATAGGCTTGCGGGCTGTTATCATTGATAAACCTGTCGACCTCTTCAATGGTCGGCGGTAACCCGGTAAGGTCTAGGGAAAGCCTGCGCACCAGTGAGTACCGATCCGCTTGCGGTGATGCATTGAGGCCTTTCTTGTTTCGTTTGATCTCGAGGAAGGCATCAATGGCATTGCCTTTCTTGATCTTGTTGTTGGCGAGGTCCGGCACTTCGGGGCGTGAGGGCTTTACATAGGACCAGTGTGTTTCGTAGTTTGCCCCTTCTTTTATCCATTGCTTAAAGAGCGCTATTTGCCCGGCAGTGAAGCTCTGGCCAGCCTTTGGCGGTGGCATCAACTCATCGGGGTCGTCGGTGGTGATGCGGTAGATAAGCTCGCTGGCGTCGATGTTTCCCGCCACGATCGCGCGTACACCGTCGTTTTCAGCAGTGGCACCATCGCGGGTGTCGAGGCGCCGCTTGGCTTTACGTTCATTTTCGTCCGGGCCGTGGCAGCGTAGGCAGGTGTTGGAGAGTAACGGGCGAATGTCGTTATTGAAGCTGACTTGCGCGGTGGCTGTCGACAGACAGGTCAGGATGATGAGTGCGTTGCGTAAAAGCATGATCTGCTGTTAAGGACTATATTGCCTATTTAAGAAAAATATAACGCTTGTTCCTGCTGCTATTGTGCTGATTGCCGTGCATTGTGCATGGCGTTTGGCGAAAAAGGCAAATGGTTCCCGCGGCGTGTGCATTTTCTCGCAGGGGAACTGTAGCGGGCACGAGGCCATAGGCTTTGATTCCGGGATCATTCCCAGCGCATTTTCCAGATACTGCTGGGGCTGTGCGCCTGCCTGAAAAAATCTCGCACTTTGCGGATAATGGCCGGGTTGCTTGCGGCCAGGTCATCGGTTTCCCCAAGGTCGTTATCCAGGTCATAAAGCTCGATGGGGGGATTGTCCTTTTTCTTGAGGTTTCGCTGCACGGCTTTCCATTGACCGAATCGCACGCCCCTGGCACCGCTGCGTTCGTGGAATTCCCAGTAGAGATATTCGTGTCGCTTTTGTTCACCCTTGCCGAGCAGGGCGGGCAGGAAACTGATCCCGTCGAGTTTCACCGGGACTTTTCTTCCCGCCAGCTCACAAAAGGTCGGAAAGATGTCCCAGTGGGCAGAGATGTGTTTTGATACTGATCCGGGCTTTATCTTGCCGGGCCAGCGGGCGATGAGTGGAACGCGTATTCCGCCCTCGTAGAGGTCGCGCTTGTATCCCTTCAGCGGGCCGTTTGAGTCAAAGAAATCAGGCATGTGCCCGCCTTCCCTGTGCGGGCCGTTGTCGGAGCTAAGCATGATCAGGGTTTGATCATCAATGCCGAGTTCTTTCACCAGCTTGATCACCCGGCCGACATCCTCATCGAGCTTGGTCATCATGCCGGCGAACATCGCCGCCGGGTTCTTTACCGCCGGGCCGGCGTATCTGCCGATCTTGTCCTTGAACTGCGGGAATTTTTTCCGGAACGGCGCAGCGTATTTTTCCGGGACGTGCATGGCGGCGTGCGGAATAGTGACCGGCATGAAACAGAAGAAGGGTTTCTTGGCGTTAGTGCGGATGAATTTCAGTGCCTCGTTCATGATCGGGTCGTGCGCATAGGTCTTGCCGTCCAGCGTGATCTTCTTCTCATTATCAAACAGCCAGGTCGGGTAATAGGTGTGCGCGTTGCGCTGGCAGTTGTATCCGTAGAAGCGGTCAAAGCCCTGGTTCTCGGGAGCCCCTTCGGAACCGGGGTTTCCCAGTCCCCATTTGCCAAAGGCTCCCGTGGCGTATCCGGCCTCTTTCAGGGCCTCGGCGAGGGTGAAGGTGGCGGAGGGGATGGGGTGTTGACCGACCGGTCTTATCT
>CAWVVE010000293.1:0-4097 GCA_963933075.1 uncultured Verrucomicrobiaceae bacterium
CACCAGCCATGTCCCATGAGATGGTTTGTTGCCTGGCTGCGGGGACAGCGCACGGCATCGGCGAAGTCCGGGAAGCGCTCCTTCAGGTCGGGGTTGTCCAAGTCAGAAACGTTTTTAAACCGTGCCCAGATAGCGGAGGTTTTGTGCGATTCGAGTTTTTGCAGGTGTCCGAGCTTGCGGGCAACGTGAGCGGCTTTTCCCGTGGCGTCCACGACCCATTTTGCGTATATCTCGTGCTCGATACCATCACGCTTGATGACCAGTTTATTATTGTCGATTCCGGCAAGGGTCAGTTCCCTTACCGATGCCGGGCGCCAGACCTCGCACCCCAGTTCCGTAGCGCTTTTCAACAGGTGCGTATCAAGCTTGCAGCGATCCAGCTGGTAGGTTGGTAGTCGCACCTGGTAGTAAGGGCCGATCTCTGAGCAACGTGAAGGGCACTGGTTGTTATCACGGTTGAACCACATTCGCAGGCCGTGCTTTGTGATCTGTTCACGGGAGAGGTGGGCTTCAAGCCCGAGGGTTCGGGTCAGAAAACATCCGGCGACCTCTGATGTGGATTCTCCAACCTTGCGGTCAAATTGGGTGGATTTCTCGACGATGAGGATTCGAAGGTCGGGGTGTTGCCGCTTGAGCAGGATCCCCGTTGTTGCGCCGGAGAATGCTCCACCCAGGATAACGACATCATAATTGGGAGTGCTCATTGCTGGCTTGATCGTCAAGGTAAGCACTTTACCTGCTTGCGGGACTTTGGGAAGAGGATTAGAGCGGAATAACGAAATGTCACTGCTTCGCACCCTGCAACGTCTCTCTGTCTACGGAGATCGCCTGACGCGATGGATGGAATACTTTGTGCGGGTGCTGCCGGCATGGATGGAGCCGGTCTTCGTGTTTTTCTGGTCAGTGGTCTTTTACCTGTTATGCGGGCGGCAGCGCCGGGCGGTTGTGTTCAACCTGAGGGTGATCTTTCCCGCTTGGTCATTCTGGCGGGCCCAGGCAGGTGCATTCCGGGTGATATGGAACTTTTCATGGTCCCTGGTTGACGGAGTGCGTGCATCAGCAGGGCAGGATGTGATACGATGGGAAATTGACGGGATTGAAGAGTTTGAACGCTTGGCGGCAAGCAAGGACGGGGCAATCATTCTCACTGCCCACATGGGAAATTATGACTTGGCGGGCCCGGTTTTTGCAGGCCGCTTAGGGCGCCGCTTGAATGCTGTCCGTGCTCCTGAGCGGGATGTTGCCTTGCAGGAACATTATGATAAGCGCCGGGCAAAGCAACAATCCGCCTCATTTGCGGTGCGGTATAATAGGGCGGGCGGGATGCTTGGTGTCGAACTTGCCTCACTGTTGCAATCCGGGGAACTGGTCGCATTGCAGGGTGACCGGCTTTTGTTTGAGGTTTCGGCAGCGGAAGGTGTGATGTTTGGCCGGGCAGTGCGCCTGCCCAGGGGACCCTTTGCTCTGGCCCTTGCCGGGAAATGCCCATTGTGGCCGCTGTTTATCGTCCGTGAAGGCTGGCGCCATTATCGCATAAGTGTGGGCAGGGAATTCGAGGTTTCCAGTGATCGCCGCAACCGTGAGGGGGCGATGGCTGATGCCCTTGGATTATGGTGCAAGGAACTTGAGGGCGTGATCTCGAGGTCATGGTTCCAGTGGTTTGTGTTCGAGCCTCTATTTGATGACATTCACGATCACAGTTAATGAGAACAAAACATCATTGGGGTGACATGCCGCTGAGCGCGATTTTCCGGATCTTTTCAGCAGTGACGGGGGGTGGCGCCACGCGGAGCAGGGAACAATGCAGGACAAGGATTGCTGCCCCGCGCCGTGGCAGCGCGATAGAGTCCCTGACCATCTCCGTGATGGCCGGGCTTGCTGTCTTGAGCGTTACCTGTGGCCTGATCTTGGATTGCATCGGCCCCTGGGGACTTGTTTTTGTGTTTCCTGCCTGGGGTGTTGTGCTTCATGTGATTGCTGTGGCATGCGCAGGGCTTAGCCAATTATTTTGTGTGGCGGGAGTATTGAGACCGTCACTACGCCCTGCGGTTAACGGGTTAATCTTTGGCTTAAGCGTGGCTGCCGCCGCTCTGTTGCAACTCAGTCTGCATGACCCCGTGTCGTGGCTTGCTTTTCCCTGGCTGGGATTTATTGCCATGGAGTGCTTGCTGTGGCCAACTTGCCGGGTGCTTGATACTGCAGAGAAAGAGTAATGAAGGCGACACGTTGTCTGTTGATATCCGCTAATGTTGGCGCGCCTCTCTGTTGGGCCCTTTCAGGGTTTTCCTTATGGGGAGCAGGTGTGATGTTTATCGTTCACATGCTCACCCTGTGGGCAACATTCTGGCCCTCATGTCAGTGGTGGGGGGAAGTGATATGTGAGTTCAAGACAGATGCCCCTGAGGTGTGGCTTACCATCGATGACGGGCCTGATGGTGATCATACGCGAGCGGTAATGGACTTGCTGGAGGAGAAGCGGGCGAGGGCGACGTTTTTCTTTATTGGTAAATGCTGCCAGAAATATCCGGAATTACTCGCCGAGGTGCAGCGGCGCGGGCACGGCATTGGCAACCACACCCAGAATCACCCCGCCTATATGTTCTGGTGCATGGGCGCACGCCCGATTTCCAGGGAATTGCGCTCATGCTCTGCCGCCATTGAGGAGTTGGCCGGCAGAAGGCCGACCCTTTTCAGGGCTCCTGCAGGTTTTCGAAACTGTTTTGTGCACCCGGCACTTGCGAAAATGAAAATGAAACTGGTTGGCTGGAGTGCCCGTGGTCTTGATGGCAGTCTGGACAATGTCGACAAGATTGTCTCGAGGATAGAAAAGCGCATCAAGCCGGGGGCAATCATTGTTCTGCATGAGGGGCGTAGGGCAGATGATGGGGAACCTCTGGTCATCAAGACACTGCCTAGGGTTCTTAAGGTGATAGAAGCCCGCGGGTTCAAGGCGGTGATTCCGGAGATTTTCTAGTCGCGATGAAAGACCAGAAGGTAGTTATTGAAAGGCGTCTTTCCCCAGAGCGGCCGGGTATTACCCCTGAGGCCGGCTTTTTGCATGATTTCCATAATGAAGTCGATGTCCGGGTAGCAGGTGGGTGCGGCTTTCATCCACAATGTGGCCCTTGCGATACGATCCCCAAGCCTCGTGAGCTTGAAGCGCAGCGAACTGTCATTGATGCCGCTGCGGATAATGATTTTGCCTCCCCTAGCCACTGAAAGAGCGGCGGCCCTGAGTAGGGAGCGTTGTCCTTCGGCACTGAAAAACTGCAGGGTGTCCAGAAGGGTAATGTTACCGCAGAACTCGGGAATGCCATCACGGACATCCCTGTGGTCGAAGCTAAGCGAGGCATAATTACTTACGGCACTACTTGCTTCTTTGATTTTTCGACGGTCGTAATCTATTGCCTTTATGGGGAAGGACTGGCCTCTTTCGCGCAGATAGAAAGCCAGGATTCCCAGTCCGCAACCGATATCCAGAAGAGGCAGCCTGGAACCCTCAAGCTCATTGAAAACTGCGTCATACAGCGGATCACTGCGAAGTTTGGTACTGGTGTAGATGCGGTGCCATCGGGAGGGGAAAAGGTGGGATATTTTCTTTGCTTCAAGGTTTACCATCGGATCATTTAGCGGACGGCTCGCCGGTAATCGGGGTCAGCAAGAGCGCCGTCAACCGTTGCCTGGAGTGCCTCGGATACCACGGCGGCGAGTTCCTCGACATTTGACCAGTAAGTGACCTTCAGCGTTTTACGGGTGCGCTTCGCGGCATATTCCTTGCTGAAGATAAGCTTCTTGCTGTGTGTGTTATAGATATTAATACGGACCCGGCAGCCAGCCTGCTGTGTTGTATATTGGTGGCACCAGAGTTCAATGATGTCGGCTGAGAGCGTATACTTGGGGGTTTTTGCCGTAGACATATTGCGTAACTTGAGCGCGTAAACGAAGGCGCTGTGAGCGATCTGGGCAATGGGGCGCTTGGCGTGAAGGGTTTTTATCGGGATGCCGAACTCGTTACGAATGGCTCCAATTTCAGTCCCCTGAATGTCCCTACGTCGTTAATCCGGCCGACTCGCAGCTGGGGGGTGTCCCATTTTTCA
>CAWVVE010000294.1:0-4077 GCA_963933075.1 uncultured Verrucomicrobiaceae bacterium
GTCCCGCCAGCCAAAATCATCAAGGTAGATGAAGAGGATGTTCGGGCGCTCGGCTCCGTGGCAGAAGGCACCAAGCAGGAAGAGAAGAAGGATTGGTATACGCATTGGCTGGCTAAAGGGAAAACCTGCAATGATGCCCCGGTTTAGCAGTTGGTCTTGAAACGGTCTAGAGCTTCTTGATGCGGATGTTGCGCCACTGGACGGTGAACGGACCGGCTTTGCTGCCGATGCCGTGCACCTGTAACCCGATAAGGCCCTTGGAGTGGGTCTTGTAGATGGGTTCATCCGTCAGGTCGGCAATGGCGGCGTCGTTGATCCATGTCTGGATGCGGGGGCCCTTGGCGACAATGCGGTATTTGTTCCACTCACCATCCTTGAAATGCTTGTGAGGTTTGAGCTCAGCCTTTGGAGTGAGCCAACCACGACCCGTTGCCTCACCATAGACATATCCCGCCTCGGCACCCTTTGTCCCACTGGCCTCAATCTCGACCTGTGGGCCATTGACCCTTCCTCCGTATTTACCTTCAGGCTTCTTGAGTTGCGAGCGGATCTGCACACCGGAGTTGAGCTGGTTGTGGCACTTCACCTCAAACTCCAGTTCAAAGTCACCGTAGAGTTTGTCCGTGCACAGGAATGAGTTGCCGCTTCCCTTCGCAGTGGTTCCCAGGATAGCGCCGTCCTTGATGACATAGGTGGCAAAGCCGCTTTTCACCTGCCATCCGTCAAGGGTCTTGGTGTCGGGGGTAAAGAGGGATTTCCAGTCACCCTTGCCTTTTGCCGGCTTGCCGGAGGCGTCCTTGTCGAGGTTTCCCTGGATCCACTTGGCTAGGGTGCCGCTGCCACGTCCATAACCGCCGGGCAATGGACGAAGGTCACGGGTTTGGCGTGCTGGTGGATCACCCCAGTGGGCGGGGAACTCCTTGCCACCGGGTGCTTTTGCGGCATAAACGGCAGGGAGAAGAGCGAGTGTTATGAGAAAGAAAAGGATTTTGGTTTTCATGGGTCAGCTTTATTTGTCCTTAGAGGATAAGGGGAAACCCTGCCAAGGTCGATCCCGAAAACAGGTTTTAATCACGCGCAGCATCCCGGGATACTGCGCTTTACCGTGGAGTCAGTAGTCTCCTGCAAGAAAACCTTGCGAGTTGGTTCACGCCTTTTTAGGTTGGCGTGAACATTGCCCGGCCCGGTTTATTGGATTCGGGCAGCAGATGGTTTCAGTGCTTTACGATGTCCAAATCTTCTTCACGCAGTGATCCCGCCGAGTTCCAGTTCGAACTTGATATCGGGGAGGATGTTCCCCCTCCGACTCCTGCCGAGCCACAGGATATGGAGCCCGGAACCGAAGAGGACTGTGTGATACTGAAAAGAAAGGCGAAGAAAACTTCATCCGGGAAGGCGTCCGGTGACGTGGTGGTGGGGGAAAGGGATGCCCTCTGGAAAGCTGTAGGACTCAACCGGCAAGAACCCAGTGAGGTGGAGGTGAGGGCAAGGCAGGCTGAGCCCGGGCATGAACTTGACAAGGCTGACTTCAAGCCGAGAAAACTGGATGGAAAGTTGGCGGTCGAGGCGCCTGACCCGGGCAGGGTGGATGCCGCATCCCATGCGGTTGATCCTGTGCGTGAAAGACCTGTGCTCGAAGGGCTCGGAAGGTCTGCGGATTTTAAGAACAGGATGTCAGGAACAGGCGATGGAGGGATGTTGCGGGCTGTTGCCTTAATGCGCGGTCGACTGGGATTGGCTCACCTGCAAAGAAACAAGGCTGCCCTTGCCGTTGTTATTACAGTGACGATCCTGGCGCTTGCCTTGCGGATGCTGCTTCATGGGCCGGAGGATGAGCCTGCCCGGCAGGCAGTGGCGAAGCCACAGCAAGCAGAGGTAACGGCTGTGGTGGAACCCAGTCCCGAGCCACATCCTCGCGAGGGAGACTCTACCTTGCTGATCAGGTCACAAAGAGGGGAAAGTGAGGCACAGAGGAATTTGCGCGCCCGGGACACTCTGGAGAAATTTTTCATGGCAAAGGACCCGTCCGCGATGGGTTCTTTCATTCGTGATCCTGAGCGCGTGCAGCCGCTGATAGAGGATTATTACTCCCGCCATCCGTTTGCAATGACCGGCGTGAGTGAGATTGTCCGTTTTCAGGAGATAATGATCAACCTGAAGATTTTCCTGATTGCGGACATTGTCCTTGAAGGCAAGGGCGCAAATACAGTGGTATTACAGGATGCGGGGGACGGGTTTGTTGTCGATTGGGAGACATACGTTTGCTACAACCCCATGGACTGGGATGACTTTTACAGGAAGCGTCCCGGGGCGGCGATGTCGCTAAGGGTCCTTGCCACGCTGGACCATAACCCGGGCTTTGTATTCCCGGGGGAGGCGGAGTGGGTCTGTGTGCGGATGATTGGTCGTGACTCGGATGAGGAACTTTACGGATACGCCCGCACAGGCAGCCAGACGGCATTGAGAATTCAGGAAATGCTGGAGGATGAATGGGAATTTCCCTGCATCCTGCAGTTACAGTTTCCCGAGGATGGCAAGGGTGGGGACAGGCAGGTGCACATCAAGGGTCTTGTCATGGAGAACTGGATCAAGGTCGAGTAGTAAAAGAGGTATTTACGGGTTAGGCTGCTGAGGCAGAGCGGAACACTTGTTTTTTACAACAGTCAGGATATAATACTTTTTTGTAACTTCTTATAGAAGATGTCCGAAGAGCGCATGGGAGATGATAGTCCCCTGGAAATTACAGGGGAACCGATCAGGCAGCTTTCAGTGATGCTTGAAAACCGCATCGGTGCATTGCACTCGATGATTAAGCTGATCAACGACTCGGGAGTCCATGTCCTCGGGTTCAGTGTGCAGGATTCCTTTGATGTTACCATCCTCCGGCTGGTCCTTACCGAGCCCGATACGGTCGATACCATCTTCATGGAACGGGGGATTTCATTCACTGACAATAAGATCGTGGTTGTCCAGCTGGATGGGGGGGCGGTTGCCCTGGCTAACTGCCTGGAAGCATTGTCGAGTTCCGAGAACAATATTCATATCAGTTATCCCCTACTTGTGCGCCCGGGAGATTATCCCCTGCTGGCAATCAGTGTTGATGATCCCGAATTTGCCTCCTTCACACTGCAGAACCAGGGGTTCAAGCTATTGTTCCAGAACGATCTGAGCAGGTAAGCAGTCCTTCAGGGCAGGAGGATTTCCTCTGCGGCGAGCCACTCTATAAGCTCCTGATGCCTGTGGCAGAGGTATTGGTGGCATTTTAACTTGAGAAGCCTCCCGGCATTGATGTTTTCGGGGAGGTCATCGATGTAGAGGGTTTCTTCGGCGTTGAGTGAGAAGCGCTCCAGGGCAGTTCGGTAGATTGCCTCATCAGGTTTCATGACGCCGACCTCATGTGAGTATATGCCGCCTGAGAAATAACCAAAGGCAGGATATGTGCGCTTGAGATAATCGAGATGCAGGCGGTTCGTGTTTGATAACAGGTAGAGGTCGTGTCCCTGCCCGGCGAGGGCCCTTATCAACTTGGTCATCTGCTCGTTCTCGGTGAATATTTCGCACCAGATGTGGATGAATTCCCCCGGGTCCCCTGTGAATCCTGTTGCCTCGATGGTTGCCGAGATAAATTCCTTATCAGCTGAATGCCCGGTTTCATAGGCGTCCTTTATTGATGCAAACTCGGTAAATAGAGCCGCTTCGGGATTGCTGCTCCGTGCCTGCAGGCGGGAAAGCATTGTCGTGAAGTCGAATGAGCAAATGACATTGCCGATATCGAAGAGGAATGTCCTTGCGGAAGGCATGGCGGGAGGTGGGAAGGAGCGGTTAATCCGTTCAGTTGACAGTTAGCCCGTGCCCTTTTCGGTTTGCGATTTCAACAGCCAGGTTCGCGATTTCAACGGCGGCTCCAGGATGGGCCTGTTCGAGGGCTGCCTGGCGCATTGACTGAAGGCGGTGCGCGGAGTTTTTCATCAGGCTGAGGATCCCCATGGCAATGTCAGCGGGGTTGTTGACCATGATGCCGGCCTTGTGTTCAAGGAGTTTCATGGCATTTCCCTCTTCCTGGCCCGGCACCACGTA
>CAWVVE010000295.1:0-4076 GCA_963933075.1 uncultured Verrucomicrobiaceae bacterium
GGTGTCAATGTTATTGGCGGTGGTGGCGGTGGCGTGTGTTCAAAACGCAAACCCGCCGCTCCTTTGTAAATCTTGATGTCCTGGTTGATAAACTCCCAGCCCACCTGCAGATTATGATCAACCTCGGCAATGCGCCTTGCCTCAAGATAAGTGGCAAAAGCATCAGGTGTAACGTAAAAATACACATAGTCACGGTCGCGAAATGCCTGCTGCATTATCGCACGAACGACGCCACGCTCGGATTTTCTGACTTCCACGATCCTCTGACCGCCATTAGGGCGTGGCATAATAATTAAAGTGGCATTCGGCCTGTCCGGATATGTTCGAAGCTTTAAAAGGGCCATCCCATTTCCTGTATTGTTCTCAACGACACACTGCTCTGAGGCTTTACGCTTGTATATCGTTCTGCGCTTATCTCCCGTGCCTTCGATGGTGTGGATAACGTGGCGCCCAGCCTCCTCCAGCTTCCTCCTTGCTAGCGCCTGAAGAGCCGGGACATCAATGACATAAACACGGTCTCCCATGCAGGCCATCAGGATTTCTGACGCATCATCCCTTGCAGGACGGGGATCCGGGAGACGAACGCGAACAGGAGGTTTGTTGGCAAGTTCCTTTACTGTTTCCAGTTCGGTGCGCAAACCGGAGAGTTCTTTTTCCAAAACATCCATGGCCCGGGTTTCCTCCTCGATGGATTGTTTTCGTGCGGCAATTAACTGGATAAGGTCATTCTCGGGACTGACTTCCCGCTTTTCCCTCTCCAATTCCACCCTCAACAGGCCCACCTTTTTCTTTGTCTCCTTTATTCGAGAAGCGTCCAGGGCATCTGGCGCCTGCAAAAGGACCAGTTCTTCATCAACATGCCGGACCTCCTCGACGAGTTCCCCCATCTGCGCTTCACTGACATCGGGCAAAACCGATCGCAAACGGCGAATTGCATCTGCAACATTCACCTGGGTCATGATCAAGACAATCACGAGGATGCCCACAACATTGGTCATGGTATCAAGAAGTGAGTCAAGATTGCTCGTCGTGCTCCTGTTGCGGCCCCGGTATCTCATCTCCACTCAACGCTGGATATTAAAGAGTTTAAGGTCTACCGGCCCTTTAGTCAGCAAAGGCAGTTTGGCATACGGCCAACCCTCTTTGCGCGCCATCGCGCGAAAAGCTGAATATGTAGGGTAACCATCAGGGCGCAACAACAGGACAATTGTCCCTCGTTCAGCACGTCGTGTAGCATCCACCAGTTTCCCGAGGTTCACGTCAGCCCCCATCTTGCCGCGCTCGACCTCAATACTTCTTGATCTTGTGTGCAGCACAATCCCGCCTTGAGCAATCTCAACAAATGCAGGTGCTATCCTCGATGTCCCCCGAGAGGGAAGGATCTGCACCCGGGCATCCAAACCGGAAGACTTTTTAAGCAATGCCAGCTGCTTGCGGGACCGGGCAACCTGTTGTTCCATATTCTGCCTGCCGGCAACGGCATTATCCAGTTCCAGCTGTATCGCATCGGATTCACCAGCCAGGACAAGACGCTTATCCCGTGATTGCTCCAATCCTTTAAGCTCAGCAACCAACGATTTTTCCTCGGCCTCCAATTTTCTGAACTGTATCAAGTTCTCATTATTCGCCTTTGATTGCCTTTCCAGATCGCCAAGCTTCTTCTGCTTGGTAACCAGGGAATTTTGAAGCGCTACATAATCCTCAGCTCGGGCAATATCCTCATCCTGCCTGCCCTCACTCACCTGTGAAAGACTGAGGGAACTGATGATCAATGTAAGCGCCCCTATGACGCAGGCAAGAATACTCAGGAAAGGAAACAGGGAGACGGCATTGGCTTCCGGTGATTTCGCGATACGGGCCATCTGTCCTGTTCAACCTCTACCGAACCATTTGGATTTCTTTTTCTCTATCACCACCTGTTTGCCATCAAGTTGCTTGAGCACCTTGTTTAATTCCGCAATGCCTTCACTAAGCTTGCCGAGATTCTCCCTGACCGCATGTGAGGTCTCATCAAATGCACGTGCTGCCTCATTACCCGTCTTGGCAACCAATGCAGCCATCCTGGAATCAACACTTTCCGTGGTTTTCTGCAGTAGCTTGTGCTGCTCACCCTGAAGCTCTGCCATCCTCTCCCCCGCCTCCCTGAACTCCTCGAGAATCTCCTCCTGCCCTGAAGTCACTGCAGACTTGAGCGCCAATAATATTCCCTCGGTATTACTGGCGACCTCCGCCATTCCACCTGCATCATCCAGGCGCTTGAGCAGATTTTCATTACAGTACTCGTCAATGGAGTTGAGCAGGTCCTCCTCCGCTTTCTGCATGGCTGAAACAGGAAAAGCCAGCAAGATGCTGATCACCAATGCAACCAGGGTGGTATCAAATGCCACTCCAAGTCCACCGGTGACATTGTTAATCGAGTCCATTAGCACCGCCATATCCTGTGCGGCTTCGGTTTGCCCGGAAAAACCAGATATCGCCGTGGAAATACCGATCACCGTGCCAATGAACCCAAGGATGGGAATAGCCCACAGGAACGATTTAACCAGCGAATAACTGCCCCCTATCGCCGAAACATCAATGTCACTTTGTGACTGCATCATTCGCGCAACATCAGGATTGCTCCTCCTGATGGCAAAATGCTCCAGACCGCGACGCATCCTTGTCACCATGTAAGTACGGTTCAGCCTTTGTGGAATACGCGCAATATGCTCGATAAACTCATTGATGTTGGAACTGTTGATCTCGTGGCTGATCTGTACAGGAAGAACCTCAACCAGCAAAGCAGCCCGCTGAGTGCGCAACCGCAAATACTTGAGGGTTAATATGCCCATGGACCACCCGAAGAAGAACACCACAACATAGGGAATCCATCCACGGTCCAGAAACAGGTTCGAGAGGTATGAGCCCTTTATCAATAACATCACCAGGTAAAATAAGGCGGCAAACCCCATCCCTATACCAAGGCTCAACCACGGGTGAACATTCGCAAAATCACTGTTTGTTTGCGGATGAACAGATTGGCTGCCGTCCACCTGCCTCTGACTCGATGCCGCTGCATACGTTCTGGAGATTTCTCCCGCATCAGGCATCTGAATACGTTCAGCGCAGGCAGGACAGGGTATTACCTTACCAAAATGCTCGGCACTGATGAGCATATGCTGACGACAATTCGGACAAAGGAACCTGTGCACCTTATTACACTTAGCCAATCACAGCCAGCAGACAACCATAAGGTATGGCGTATGTGACTATGCGGCAAGCACACTGCGAACCAAGCCAAGTAACTGCTTGGGTTGATAGGGCTTGGGAAGAACCCCGCTAAAACCAAAATCCCCGGGGTTTGCCATGATGGGATCATCCGAATAACCGCTCGAGACAATAGCCTTCACGCCCGGATCAATCCGCATAATCTCCTCAATCGCCTTAGCCCCTCCAACCCCATTGGGAATTGAGAGATCCGCAATAACGAGATCAAATGGGTTACCCTGATGATAAGACTCAATGTAACGGGCCGCAGTATCCACGCCATCCTCTGTTTCCACCACTTCAAACCCCTCCTGTTCCAGATTGGCAACCAATAACTTCCGGATCAACGGCTCATCCTCAAGGACAATAATCCTGGGCCGCGAAAACCTTTCCTTGCCGGAAAGTTGCTGTTGACTGACACCTGTTAAAGTCTCCGTTCCAAGTTCTGCCGGGGCAGGAAACGCAACCAAAACCCTCGTTCCTTTATCCTTGATTGACTGACAGGAAATACCGCCATTATGAGCACGCACAATAGACTCACAAACAGTTAGTCCAATACCTGTTGCATTGGCTTCACCACGCGTGCTGAAATAAGGCTCGAAAATCTTGTCCACCACATCCCCATCGATGCCGTGACCGTTATCCTGAACCTCCAGAATGACATAATCGGCACCATCTTCCAATTCCATTGATGATGGAAGATTTTTACGCGCAAGGCTGCCCGAGGGGGCATTTGCAAATCGTAATTTCAAATGCCCACCCTCTGGCATCGCCTCCTCGGAATTCCGCAACAGGTTCTCGATTACCCTGCGCAACTGCCCGGAATCCGC
>CAWVVE010000296.1:0-4058 GCA_963933075.1 uncultured Verrucomicrobiaceae bacterium
TATTGACGTGCATACCAACTCGGGAAGCACCCTGTCCATTGCCTCCAACCGCATCAGTTATCTCTATGATTTCAAGGGGCCGTCCATTTCGGTGGATACTGCATGTTCTTCCGCACTTGTTGCGGTGAATCTGGCCTGCAAGAGTATCTGGAGCGGTGATTGTGACGCGGCACTTGCCGGAGGAGTGAATGCCCTCTTGATGCCTGACAGCTCGATTGGTTTTTCCAAGGCAACCATGTTGTCGCCAAGCGGGCAGTGCTTTGCCTTTGATGCCCGTGCCAATGGATATGTGCGTGGCGAGGGAGCCGGGCTGGTGGTGATAAAGTCCCTCAAGCGTGCGCGTGAGGATGGCGATCGTGTTTATGCCCTGATCCGTTCCGCAGTGGTTAACCAGGATGGAAATACATCCTCAATGACGGTTCCGGGTGAGGATACTCAAGCAGCAATGCTTCGTGATGCCTATGCCCAGGCCGGCATGCCGGCAAATCGCGTGACATACATGGAAGCGCACGGGACGGGTACCCCGGTGGGTGACCCGATTGAAACCCGGGCCCTTGGCGAGGTTCTTTGTCAGGGACGGGCCGAGGGAGAAGAGTGCATTATCGGTTCGGTTAAATCCAATATAGGTCATCTTGAGTCCGGTTCAGGCATTGCCGGCCTGATTAAGGCGGCGATGGTTTTGCACAAGGGGCAGATACCGCAAAATCTTAATTACCAGACGCCAAACCCGAACATTCCCTTCAAGGAGCTGCAACTGAAGGTGCCGAAGGAGAATATGCCCCTGCCGCGCCAGGGTGACCTGCCACCGGTTACAGCAGTGAACTCCTTTGGCTTTGGTGGGACCAACGCCCACATTGTCCTTGAGGAGGCTCCCGAGGAAGTTCCAGGGAGAGTTGAAGGAAGTGATCCCATCGATATCAAGAGGCCGTTCCTGTTGCCAATAAGTGCCAATGGGGAGCTGGCCTTGCGTAAGGTGGCGGAGTCCTACCGGATATTTCTCAGCGAGAGCGCTGAGAAATTGGCCGAGATTTGTTTTTCAGCCGGTCATTACAGGCAGCAGATGGATGACCGTCTCGTTATTATTGGTGAAGATGTCAGGCA
This sequence comes from uncultured Verrucomicrobiaceae bacterium, assembly GCA_963933075.1. Taxonomy (GTDB): domain Bacteria; phylum Verrucomicrobiota; class Verrucomicrobiia; order Verrucomicrobiales; family DEV007; genus CACIUL01. Next base: position 1,102 of record CAWVVE010000296.1, read on the forward strand.
AATGCGGGGCCTGCTGAAGGCCTGGATGCTTAATCCCGGTGAAGCGCAGGGTGTTATCAGCACTAAATCATCCGTCACGAGCACTTCCCCGGTCTTTGTCTTTACCGGGCAGGGTGCGCAGTGGTGGGGCATGGGGCAGGAACTGCTGGTCAGTGAGCCGGTCTTCCGGGACATGGTTCAACGGATTGATGATTTACTTAAGCCCCTGTCCGGCTGGTCACTCGTGGAGGAGATGAACCGCGGGGAAGATGACTCAAAAATTGATCGTACCGACATTGCGCAACCTGCGATTTTTGCACTTCAGGTTGCGCTGGCAGAACTCTGGAAATCATGGGGAGTGCTTCCGGCAAAGGTCATCGGCCACAGTGTCGGCGAGGTTGCGGCAGCATATGTGGCCGGCATCTATACCCTTGAGGATGCCGTCAGGGTGATTTATCACCGGAGCAGGCTGCAGAATGCCACCGAGGGACATGGCCGCATGGTGGCGGTTGGCGTTTCACGCGATGAAGCCAGGCGGCTCATTGCCGGACATGAGAAGGAAATTGAGGTGGCGGTGGTCAACAGCCCGGGGATGATTACCCTTGCGGGTGATACGGGGATTCTTGAGGAAGTGGTTTCCGGTATTGAGAATAGTGGAAAGTTCGTGCGTTGGTTGCGCATTGATTACGCTTTCCATACACACCAGATGGAGCCGATAAAGGATGAGCTCATCGAGGTTCTTTCCGGGATCGTCCCGCGCGCCGCTTTGGTTCCCTTCTACTCGACGGTGACTGCCGGATTGCTCGAAGGCGAAGCCCTTGACGCTCATTACTGGTGGAGGAATGTCCGTGAGTCAGTGTTGTTTGCCCCAGCGATCAACAAGATCGCCCTTGAGGGATCGGAGATTTTCCTTGAGTTGGGACCTCATCCCGCACTGGCAAATCCCATTACCGAGTGTCTTGGTGATGCCGGGAAAAAGGGCGTAATCCTGCATTCCCTTAAGCGCAAGGAGGGGGAAAGCATGACTATTCTCCAGAACTTGGCACTCCTGTATAATGAGGGTGTTGAGATTGACTGGGCGACTGTTAATCAGGCGAGCGGGCATCGCGTGCGCCTGCCGAAATATGCATGGAATCATGAGCGGTTCTGGATCGAGTGTGACAAGTCCCACCGGCATCGGTTGCAGAAGGTGGATCATCCGCTTCTTGGCTTGCGGCAACCTGCCCCGCAACCAACCTGGGAATTCCGGCTTGACCCCCGGGAGTTCAGCTATCTTGATGACCATCGGTTTTGGGACAGTATCGTGTTCCCGGCAGCGGGATATGCCGAGATAGGCCTGGCATTGACCCGTGTGTTGTTTGCAGATGAAGTCGTTGCCGTAGAGGACCTGGTAACCAAGAAGGCATTGTTCATTTCCGAGAAGAGCGTGCCCACAGTGCGAGTTGTTTACCGCGAGGAAGACAAGTCCTTCGCGGTGTATTCGACCACTGACGAGGGCAGGAATTGGGAGCTGAATTCCGAGGGATACCTGCGCAAGGTTGATGCCGGTGTCCCGCCGGCAGCGGAGAGCATCGAGACGATCCGTGACCGCATGGAGAAACATGCAACCCATGCGCAATACTATGAGGAATACAGGGACGCAGGTTATCAATTCGGGCCGAACTTCAGCCAGGTAACCAATATCTGGAGCAGGCCCAATGAGTCGGTTGCCGAGATTACCGTGCCGGATGAGGTAGCTCAAACCGTTGCAGACTATCATTTCCAGCCCGCTGTGCTGGATGCTTGTTTCCATGCATTAAAGGGCGCGCAGGTTATTCCCGATGGGGCCAAGGCAAGTGAGAACTTCTATTTGCCGGCGGCGATTCACCGTGTGCACCTTTACCGGGACCGCCCACCTGGCCGGTTCTGGGTACATGCGGCCATTACCTTTGATGACAATGAGAGCGTGCTGTCTGACATTTTTGTCTATGATGAAGATGGTGAGCGCGTGGCTGATATCCTCGGTTTCCGCATTGACCGGGTGGAGCAGAAGGACGAGGAGGCTGAAGCAATTGAAAATTCATTTTATGAGTTTCGCTGGGAGGCCAAGCGCCTGCGTGGCAGCCGTGTTTCCGGGGAACCGGGTTTTGAGGCTCCCGAGAAGATAGCCGCCTTGGTGAATGAAGGGATCGAGGAACGCTTTGAACGTTATAAGCTGGCGAACTACCTTGAGGATTTTGCCTCACGCGTTGATTCTCTGGCGTGCCGCTGTGTTGAGGAGGCATACAAGGCACTCGGCTGGAGCCTGCATGTTGGAGAGGTTTTCACGACAGGCTCGATCCTTGATGCATTAGGGATTGTTCCTGAGCATCATCGACTTGCAGTAGCGCAGTTAAAGGCACTGGTGGCCGACGGGGTACTGGAGAATCTCGATGATGAGCAATGGAAGGTGGCGCTGGAGTTTTCCGTCACGGATGTGATTGCCGAGCTCGGCGGGCTCAGGGTTGATTATCCTGAGTATGCCGCGGATCTGGACCTCTATGATATGGCATGGCCGCGGCTTGCCGAGGTCTTATGCGGCGACACTGATCCCTTGGAGGTTCTTTTTCCCGGCGGGTCTTCTGAGAAACTGGAGGCCTTCTATATTAAAGGTGCTGATTTTCCCGCCAATAACGAGATGCTGGCTTGTGCGGTAGCCAGGGCGGTTGAAGGAGTTTCGGGTCGTCGTGCCGTCAGGATCCTTGAGGTCGGTGCGGGCACAGGATCGTTGACCCGCAGTGTTCTCGAAACACTGCCGCTTGATCGCATTGACTATACCTTTACCGACAACGGGCCGGCATTCATTTCCGAGGCACGCAAAGCCTTTGCCGACAACGGCTCCCTTGACTTTGCCATATTCGACATTGAGAAAAATCCCGCTGACCAGGGCATTGATCCTGCCGGCTATGACCTGATCCTGGCCACCAATGTGATTCATGCCACCTCTGAGTTGAAGACAA
>CAWVVE010000297.1:0-4031 GCA_963933075.1 uncultured Verrucomicrobiaceae bacterium
TTTCAGGAATAGGTTCAGGCTCTCCCGAATCTCCCGAATCTCCCGAATCTCCACCAAGGTGTTTTATTACATCCCCTACCGAGATCAGTTTCTCAGCCTCATCGTCAGGCACCTCCACACCGAACTCCTCCTCAAAAGCCATAACCAATTCAACGGTATCCAGAGAATCGGCTCCCAGATCTTCAATGAATTTAGCTTCAGGTTTCACTTGCTCGGCACTAACTCCAAGCTGCTCAACGATGATGTCCTTGACTTTTTCTTCGATGTTATCAGGCATATATAAACTAGTAAAGGTAACTTAACTTATCGGGTATAGCTCCGAGAATAGGGTTTAGCAATCTTTTTTGACGGGCTTTTTAAGTTCCCTCCTCTTCACTGATCCTCAGGCGGCCAAATATCAGTTCCGGAATCTTCATTTTTCTCCGCTTTAACTTCATCCGCCTCGTCCTTAACCTTTTCAATCAGGCGACCGCTAAAGTTGGACAACAAGCGCTCAAGAATTTTATCTGCCTCTTTATATTTCAGGTCATCAATAACCGCGCGTTTCTCTGCACCATCCTCATTGTGATAGCGGGCATAAGCCAAGCCCTTCTTATCCCATTTCCTGGTATCGACCTCAAACACAGACTTAAAAAGGACTCGCGCGCCTCCCTCTGTTGTCAGGGAATTCATGTCGGCAGATAAGCGCCTCCGCCCGCTGAATGTCATCCAAAACAAAGTCACAACCGCCATTGCCCAAAGGATATACGCGATCCAGAACTGCGCCTTTATCTCCGAGCTGAAGTGATAAACCGGATCTTTCACCAGCCAGCCCTTACGTCCGGAGGTTGCGCCATAAAATGCCCACTCCCGTTTTTTTGATGCTCCCTTAAATGCACTTTCAAACGCCTCCCAGCCATATTTACCATACTTGGATCCTGCGCTCGCCTCTTCTTTACTTGCAGGAATCTCATTCTCGCGGGCATATTCTCTCCAGGTAAGGACTCCCTCAGCACCTGATTGATAAGCTTCTTCAAGAAGGTTATTGTTATTAATTCTTTGAACACCATCCCTGCCAGGAGCAGAAAGAATATATTCACTCCAGGGACGGAGCTTGCCCCCCTCTTCATGGGCAAGTCTCACCAGCCTCAGCTCACTTGAGGCATCCGGTAAGCCCGCATCAAGAAATTTTTCGTCGACACTGCTGTAAACAGACCAGTCATCACCCCTGGTTGCAGCTTCAAAGGCACCCTTTGCAACGGCTGCGACATTTTTCCTAGGCCAGCCAACCTGACCGTCATAAAAGAACCAGAGCCCCCCAAAAGCCATCAACCCTACAATCAGCAACATCCGCCTATAATACCAAAAAGCGATGCTGCACTTAATTTCGGCTGGACCTGACATTCGAATGTTTTTACCCCCGTCTGGACCTTCTAGCAAGCGCACAGTAACTTGCGCAACCCTTGCGCCCCGTATAGTTAGACGCGCACGTAATGAGCTTCGTTGACACCTTAGATCGTCTTCCAGAGACGAATTCAGCCCCCTTATTGAGGTTTCAGCGCCTCTTGAGACCGATGGGCAGTAATGAGCTTGAGCGCATCGCCAGTCAATCTGCAGCAATCACACGACAACATTTCGGACGCACAATACGACTTTTCGCCCCCCTTTACCTGTCCAATGAATGTATCAACAACTGCTCCTACTGTGGTTTTTCCAGGGACAACCCGATCCTCAGGGTAACTCTAAATGTCGACCAGGTCGTTGCAGAGGCGAGACATCTCGCCGCTCTTGGCTTTAGAAGTATTCTCCTTGTCGCCGGTGAGCATCCCCGGTTTGTATCAGATGGTTATCTTCTTGAATGCATCAATGCCATTAATGACTTCATTCCTTCCATAGGCATAGAAGTCGGCCCAATGGAGGCGCATGAATATCGTGGTATCGTTGATGCCGGCTGCGAAGGACTGGCTGTATATCAGGAAACTTATGACCGCGAAACATACGCCAAACTCCATACCGCCGGCCCAAAAAAGAATTTTAACTGGCGGTTGGAATGTCCTGAGAGAGCATACGAGGCAGGCTTTCGACGGATTGGCATCGGCGCACTATTCGGCCTTTACGACTGGCGAATGGAAGCACAACGGCTTGCCTCCCACCTTTTATACCTTCAACAAAACTGCTGGAAGGCATCCTACACAATTAGCTTCCCGAGAATCCGTCCGGCTGCCGGTGATTTTCAACCGCTCTGCAGCTTCACTGATAGTGATTTCCTGCAGTTAGTCTGCGCGTTCAGGCTCAGCTTTCCTGATGTCGGCATCGTACTGAGCACCAGAGAATCCGAAGCTTTCCGTAACGGCATTGCCCCACTTGGAATAACAACAATGAGCGCGGGAAGCCATACTGATCCGGGAGGCTATACTGGCGAGGGGAAAGAATCCCTGCACCTTACCATAAAGGGAAAAAGAGTTGAATTAAGCGACACGGATTCTTCAGACAGGCAAAGAAAATGCGCAACGGGACAGTTCGGCATTGCCGATCAACGAAGCCCCCAGGAGGTCGCCTCATCACTTTCCTCTACAGGACTGGAGCCGGTATGGAAAGACTGGGAAGGAGCAATCCTGCGCAAGCCACCAACGCCCTCATCATCCCCGGTCAAGGCTTAACCTTAAGCTGACAATGACAATCACCGTTAATGGTCAATCCAACTCGAGTTTTCAATCGCCTATTAATGTTTCGGAATTGCTGGATCAACTCAATCTGTCAGCAACACCTGTCCTTGTCGAAGTCGACAGAATAGCACTCCGCCCGCGCGAACATGCAACGACCCTGCTGAATGAAGGGGCGGTAATTGAAATCATACGGGTCGCCGCGGGCGGTTGATTAAAACCACTCATTATATTTTCCAGAAGAACCGGCAACCGGTAAAGCTTGAAATTGGCGCACGATAACTCCAATCTGGACGTCATGGATTCACAGGAAGGACCCCCCAACCCCAACCCCTTCCAGCAACGAATCCTCTGGAAGGCAATCACAGGGCTTGCCATAACCATAATTGCCTGCCTCAGCGTGGCCGCCTTGATCATCACGACAAAAATTCTCGGATTGCTCCAGCCCGTCTTGATCCCGGTGGCAATTGCAGGAATTCTTGCATATCTTCTTGAGCCTGTAGTTTACTGGCTTCGCTCAAGGAGACTTTTTGGACGTAGTCCCTCACGCATCCACGCCATACTCATGGTGTACTTTATTGCAATGCTTGGATTGCTTATGCTGTGCCTTTCAGTAATTGTCCCGGCTTCACGCGATCTGGGAAAGCTCTTTAACGATCGCGCAAGGATTGCCGCTGACGCCAAAAATGCATACCTTAACTTTTATACGAAGGTTGCCTTATTCGAGCAAAATATTGGCTTCGCCCCTAAAGAAATCACTGACAATCAACAAGCCGGGCAAGCCGTTAATCCTGCCATCCCCCCCGGAAAATCATCAGCTAATCCGCAACTGCCCGCTGCCACTGAAGTCGCCACAACAATCAATCCCGAAAGCCAAATCTGGAATGATTTCATCACCTGGCTTAAAAGCCCTGAGACAAGCCAGTCAATGCTACAGTTTCTCGGTATGGCATTACATGGCTTCTTGGGCGCAATAGGTTATATCGTCGGCCTTTTCCTTATCCCGGTGTATTTATTCTTTTTCCTGAAGGACGCATCGAAGATTCGTCAGCAATGGAGTGATTACGTTCCAGTTCGCCAATCAAAGTTTAAGGAGGAACTCGTAAGTCTGCTTAATGAAGTCAATGGATACTTGATCGCCTACTTCCGCGGACAAGTACTGGTCAGCATAATTGACGGCGCCATTACCGGCATAATTCTTGCGCTCCTGGGACTTGACTACGCACTGGTAATCGGACTTTCACTGGCAATATTCGGCATCATCCCATTTGTGGGAATTATTATTACCGCCATACCGGCAATGCTCATAGCTGCATCTCAAGGCACCGGCCCCGCCCCCCTCGTCGTTGCACTTGTGTTCATTATTGTGCACCTGATTGATGGACTTTT
>CAWVVE010000298.1:0-4029 GCA_963933075.1 uncultured Verrucomicrobiaceae bacterium
AAAGAGCGGTGCGGAACAGGTCGCGCTTGGCGTTGGTTGAGGTCGCCTCGTTCGTGTTATAGGGGTTGTAGGACATGCTCACCAGGGCATCGATTATAATCTCCCTGGGGTTCTTGAGTTCACCGTCATTGTCGAGGATGCCATCGCCAAAGGTAAGCTTGGAAGGATTGATTCCGTCAGTTGCGGTTTCCTCGTTATCAGAGCTGTCGTAAGGATAAGCTGCGGAAAAACTGCCGCCAGTCAGGCGCAGGTCAATGGCATCGACAAGGGCGGTGATGTCCGTGAGTTGATTGGATGCATCGTTTCCCCATGCGATGATATTAAGTGCCCAGTCGACAAAGGTGATCCGCGCGTTGTCATAGGTGTCGGACTCATGGCTGTCATCCGGGGTTGGATCATTATACAGGAGACGCTGGTTGTAGCCGTTGGGCTTTCTTTCTGTGTTGTCTGAATTCCTCCCGGGATTACCGCCAAGAGGATTGAGGTTGGCGCCGTTGAGAAACCAGGTGATGTTCCAGAAGGCGTTTAAATTACGAATCACCGAGGTTTCCGTGGCGATCTGCATTTCAGGGGCCACCATTCCGGCATTGGCTACCGGTCCCCCGGGGCTGTAAAATGGCAGGTAGTAATTGAAGACGGTTTCCTGGGAGAAGGGCGTCATCGAAAGGGTTTGGTCGGTTACCGGGTAACGAAAACGACTGTTGATGGTGAAGTTGGACAACTGGCTGGCAGGGTAGCCGAAATTGGCAAGATAACCGTCTGCCGGCGGGGCGATGGCACCGATATTCGGGAGGGGCCTGTCTGCACTGAGAGGGAGGTCCGAATACATTCCCTCCGTGTAGGGGGAAATGCCCGCGTTGAATCCGGCAATCAACTTGACCTGGTTGAGGAAATCGCTGCTCGTAGAACTTGCGTTGAGGGCATGGATGGCGAGAAGGTTTTCTCCGGGTTGCAGCAGGTTGAGGAAACTGTTGGCCGGAAAATCCTGAAAGGTGACTGCGATCGCGTCATTCGTGGTCTGGGTGGCTGCAGAGTTCCAGTTTAAATCGCCGGGAGCCCGGTCGGCTGCGATTTGGCTGCCGTTAAGGTAGGCCACGAAGCCGTCATCACATCGCGCCTGCAGGGTCAGGTAGTTCCAGCCTGCCAGGTCGGCGCCGTTGACGTTGAACTTGATACGGACATAGCAGGAAGTGCGTTGCGTCATTTGCGTGTCGACATTGATATTAATGTACGGTTCATAACCGCTGCCTCTTTCGTATCCAATACCGTTGCGCCCTGATAGCCAGGTGGCATCGCTGAAAGCAGGGTCCGTGCGCCATTGGGAACCAATGTCAGATTCAGGGACAAGGGCGCGGACCCTGACCGATTCGTCGATAAATGTCGTGTCCTCAACGGGTTCAATTTCAGGGGGGGAATAGCGTTGCGAGAAGTTCCTGAGCAGTTGCAGGTAGAGATCCAGCGGGGATTTCTTCATCCCGAAGGTGGTGTCCTCAGTGACCCGAGAGAGTTCACGCACCTCATAATCGAGAAGGATAGCCTTGAGGGTTTCAGTCATGCCTCCTTCGTTTTCCTTGAAGGCGTTTGCTACCCGGTAGAGATACGCTGTGCTCGGGTTGCTGGTTGTGTAGCGCTGGATCAAGCGCAGGGAAATGAATGCCGGGGTTGAGCGGTGGCTGTTGACCATGTCATAGTCGGGCAGGCCGTCACCCGGCTTGCCGGCCAGCCATGCGATGGCATCATCAAGATCTTTCTCGGAGTGGGCGATCTCGTCCGTGCGCCCGCCGCTGCTCGAGAGATTGCCGTCACTCATGGATCGATTGTCGACCTGTTTGCCTCCGGCGAGGGTTTTTGCCCCGAGGTCATGAAAGTCTGCAAACATCTGCAGGGGATATGAGAACTGGTGGTTATAATACTTGTTGCCCTCGGTTCGGTTGAAGTTGGAGGTGACCGTGTTAAGCCTGCCGCTTTGGTTGCTTCCGGTTGGATTATTCTGGTTGAAGGGAATGCCACCGTTGCTGTTGTTCCGGTCAAACGGGTTGCCGCTGTCATTACCGGCAACGATGCCCCAGGTCTCGGGGTTTGTGGCATAGCGGGAGAAGCTCTGCCCGGTCAGCACTCGGGCAAACTCGGTAATGTCGGAGTTGGTGTAAGTTGGCTCGGGCAACCCGGTTTCCTCGGAGAGTTTCAGCGTGCCGTCGGTCCAGAGGTTGAACAGGCCAATGGAGAAGAGCTGCATGTCCTCACGGGCAAGATTTTCATCAGGGAAGACATCGGGAATTCCGTCGCCGCTGATATCATAGGCTTTCTGGTTTTTCAGGCTGGAGAGCCATTTGCTCATTATCGGACTGCGGTTGATAAAGCCGAAAAGGTCATGGAAGTGATTGAAGGCATGGTGATTGAGCATGTCCTGATAGTTGGATGCGGCAAGATGATCCTGACGGACCCGGTTGAGTTGGTCGGAAACGACAAGGATCTGCTGCAGGGAGTATCCCATCTTCTGGCGCAACTGGTCCTTGGCATTGATCATAAACAGCCAGTGCGCACGTCGGCGATTGTTGTGGTTGACCTCGACCAGGTCAAAAGGCGTATATCGATCCTCGTTTTTCCCCCAGTTGATCTCTGATTGGGTCAAGGGGTAATTCTGTGTCGGGAACCACTGCTCGGGATTGGACATTGACCGGTCGATTGCCGGCCATTCTCCCGGCAGGTCGGGGACATTGATAAGGTTGTTGCTGGGGTCGTTGAAATGATGGGTGAACCATCGGTCGGGGTCGAAATAACCGCGCAGTTTCCATTCCTGATTGTCGGCTGCGAGGACATAATCGACCAGGTAGGTCTGAGGGAGGGAAATCTGCTCATCGAGCCATGCCTCAAAGGCGGCAATGCGCGGGACGGGCTTGTCGGCGTGGGTAGTGGTGATTTCGCCGATCAGGCGGGCAACTTCCGCATCCGTTGCACCGAAGGTTGCCTGGTTGAGGAAGCGCCGCACGTCGCGTTCAAGTTCCGCGCCGCTCAGCGGGGTGATGGCAGTAGGGGCAGGGGGCGGCACAGGCTCTGAAATTGAACCGGACTCCTCAACGAAAATTGCCCAGAGTTCTCCCGCTTGGTTGTCGTTGGTGTGCCAGTTAAGATATAGCGGGGTTTCCCCGTTCTGCCCGAATAGGCCGTCGATTGCCTGGCTGCCGGTGATGGCGCCCTGTATATCATGGACCGGCCAAGGATAGTCGAGTAATTCACCGATCTTAGGATCGGACTGGGGATTGCCTGGAATCTCAGTGATCTCGTAAATAATTGAACCGCTTGTCGGTCCCGGATTGGCCTTGTGGATATGGGAATCATTCTGCGGCGAACTGAAGGGTGCCATGATGAGCGTGTTCAGGCGCATGTGGTTTTTTTGCCCGTTAAGAAACCCGGAGACAACCGCAGTTCCCCTGGTGGGTGATGAATGTGCGGGATCTTCCGCGGAACGGCCGACGAAGAGTCTTTCCTGCTCGGGAATATTACGTGCGTCATAAAACGTGGCATCGGTCGCGTAAGGAATTGCTGTGTCATAGTCACCGGCACCGGGGCCGCCGACATCGACGATGCTGCAGCGTAGTTTTTCCGGATACTCGTGGATACCATCTGCCACGGGGGTGAGTATAATTTCGGTGGCCACGGCCCCGAAGGGAAGAGTCAGAAATCCCGAAAGCGGGCCACCGTTGATGTTTTCCTCGGTGAAGTCACTGCCGCTGATGGCAGTTGATGACTGCTGTCCGGTTGATCCCAGTGTATATCTTACGGTAAGCGGCTGCAGGGAGCCTGTCCTCATGACCATCAGCCGAATGATGTCGGGTTCCACTGAACTGATTGCAATCCCGGCATTGATGGCTGCGGAGTCGCGAGCATCCTCGTAAGCGACCACGTCGGCAGGGAGGAGTGATACCTCCTGGAGGGTTCCTGACAGTGCCTGCAGGGCAGTGTCCCGGTCGTTGAGGCCGCTTGCGGTCGAGGAACTGCTGGCGAAGAAGAAGTTGTGTTCTCCCTCCA
>CAWVVE010000299.1:0-4013 GCA_963933075.1 uncultured Verrucomicrobiaceae bacterium
GGCATCCCGTTCCGAACCCGCCCGCCAAGCCCGTTGAATAAGCGGGAATAAAACCCGCATGATCATGCGCTAGCCCCCGCCACGGCCATTACCGGGGCGATAAGCCGTTGAATTTGTTTTCGCACTAAGCCGACCAATGCCTATAATCAAAGCAACTATCCGCGATAGAAATCACCCAGACCTTAATTGCACATGACAAGACCAATCCTGCCCTGCCTGCTCTCCCTTCTGCTTGCCTTGCCTCTGATGCAGGCCTCTGCAAGGAAGCCAAACATCATTGTTGTCTTTTGCGACGACCTTGGCTACGCGGACATCGGGCCATTCGGCTCAAAGACTCATGCCACTCCGGTGCTCGATCAAATGGCCAACGAAGGCATACGGCTTACTGATTTTTATTCCACCTGCCCGGTATGCACCCCGTCGCGCTCAAGCCTCATGACCGGTTGTTACCCGCGCCGGGTCAATATGCACGTCGATGAAAAAAACCTCTGCGTGCTCTTTCCCGCGGCGCGCAAGGGCCTCAATCCTGACGAGATCACCATTGCCGAGGTATTAAAGGAACAAGATTACGCCACCATGTGCATTGGTAAATGGCACCTGGGAGACCACCCTGACTTTATGCCCACCAACCATGGCTTCGATCATTACTTTGGCATCCCCTACAGCAACGACATGAACCGCAAGCAGGTGCCCCTGCCCCTGGTGCGTGACCTGACAGTAATCGAGGACAGCGTGCAGAAGGATACCACGATCACTGCGCAATATACCACCGAGGCCGTCAAGTTCATCAAGGCCAACAGTAAAAAACCCTTCTTCCTCTACCTTCCCCATACCGCCGTGCACCTGCCGCTGGTGCCGGGCAAAAAATTCAAGGGCACCAGCAAGGACGGAGCCTATGGCGACTGGGTGCAGGAAATCGACTGGTCCATGGGGGAGCTCTTCAAGGCAATCAAGGCCGAGGGTATTGATGAGGATACGCTGGTGCTGTTCACCTCGGACAATGGCTCAGCCAGGGAAAAGCAGGGCAGCAACCTGCCGCTGCGGGGTCGCAAGGGTCGCACGGATGAGGGAGGTATGCGCGTGCCCTGCGTCGTGCGCTGGCCGGGAAGGATTCCTGCCGGCAGCAGCAGCGGAGCCCTCACCAACACCATGGACTTACTGCCCACCTTCGCCACGATCTCCGGCGGAAAGACCCCCGCTGACCGCATTATTGACGGCAAGGACATCTGGCCAATCCTCAACGGCAAGTCAAAGGGGCATCCCCGTGATGCCTTCTTCTACTACCAGATGGATCAACTGCAGGCTGTGCGCTCGGGTAACTGGAAGCTCTTTGTGGCCATGGATCAAAAGAAACGCAACTGGGGCAAACCCGAGGGTAAAAAAGCTCTCGCCCTCTTCAATCTCGCCGCAGATATCCACGAAGATAATAACGTGGCTGCTGAAAACCCGGCGGTCGTCAAGCAGCTCCTGGCCCATGCGCAAGCCGCCCGTGAAGACCTTGGCGATGTCAACCGCCCCGGCAAGGGACAGCGTAAAGCCGGCTGGGTTGAAAAAGCCTCACCTCGCCTGCTGAAGAAATAACGAACCCACTGTGCTTTGCATTGACCCGTTAAAAAACAACCAATAGCCAGCAGAATATCAATGGCCCGGCAAATCATCAAGCTGCTCGCTGCTTTATTGCCCCTGTCAGGATTAACGGCAGGCGAGCTGCCCCGGCTTGCCAAGGAACTTGACCCGAAAAAACAATCCTACGTTGCGCAGAAAAAACTCCCCCATCTGGCAGGACCATACTTCAGCAGCTCACCGGAGGACCTGGGGGACGGCTTGCAGGTAGGCACATTGGATGTGCCGGGCACGGGGGAGGCCATCAAGGCCCTGCTTGCTGATGACAAGGCGGGTAAATACTCCAACCTGGACAGCATCCTCCTGTGGAAGGACGGCAGGTTGATTTTCGAGATGTATAACCGCCGGGGCCGGGTCGACGGGCCCCACTACGCCATGTCGATCACCAAGACACTCACTTCCATCACCCTCGCCCGTGCCATCCAGCTGGGACTGCTTACCATCGATGATCTCGACAAGCCGGTCATCAGTTTCATGCCGGAAATTAACCGTTCCAGCATCAAGCCCGGTATCGAGACGATCACCCTGCGCAATGCGCTCTACATGGAATCAGGATTACGCTTCCCGGCCAAGAACTTCGCCAGGACACTTGGCAAGGAGCATTCCCGCCAGAAATTCTTCCAGCTATTGTTCGAGAAAACCAAACCCGTCACCGCCGGCAGCAAGCGATTCAAATACACGGGCACAGACCCCTCCATGATCATGATGATTGTGGATATCCTCGCGCCCGGCACGGCACAGGAATTCATTGCCAGGGAGGTAGCGGGGAAGGTCGGGGCCCTCTATTGCTGGGACGACCAGGCCTGCGGCATCCCCAAATGTGGCGCCGGAAGCAGCTTCACCTCACGCTCGCTGCTGAAATTCGGTATCGCGGTAATCCAGGGGGGCAGATACAACGGCAAACAACTCCTCTCAGCTGATTACGTAAAGCTGATCATGGACAGGCAAAAAGGAGAGGGGTATTTTTATCACTTCCACAACCGGCGCAAGAAGGCAGCCGGCAAGGACATCTATATGATAAGCGGCATCGGCGCAGGCGGGCAGTATATGGCCACCTTCCCCGAGCTAAACATTGTCGCCGTGGCCAGCGCCCATAACAAAGGCCAGATCGACCTGCCCTTGCAGGCCGTACTGGAACACCTTGTGCCGCTGTTTGTGAAATGAGATAATCGACCTATTGGTTGAACATCCGCAACAAAGCGAAACTCCCCTGATGCTGAAAACACTCAGAACAACTGTTCTTTATTGCGCGACCCTCCTGGCTGCCCCTCTGGTATACGCTGAGAATGCCCTGGTGGTTCAATCACCACTTGAGCTTCAGGTGTCCCAGCGTGACAAGCAGAATCAGGCCGCCATCACCATTGCCGGCACGATACAGGGCACAGTAGAGTTGATTGAAGCCAGAGCCGTGCTGAAACCCGAAGCCACCCGCGGCAAATCCGTCAACTGGACAACAATCGCTACCGGCAAGCAGATCGCCAAGGGACAATTCACCGGCAGTTTATCACTTCAGGCAGGGGGCTGGTATATACTCTCCATTCGCGCACGGAACGCTCAGGACGTGATTGCCGAAGCCAAGGTCATGAAGATCGGAGTGGGAGACGTATTTATCACGGCCGGACAATCCAATTCCGCCAATTACGGTAAACCCAGACAAACGGCCAAAGATGACCGGGTTGTCTACTTCAATGGCCAGAACTTCGTGCGCGCTCAGGACCCCATTCCCGGTGGCAGTGGCGGTGGTGGCAGTCCTTGGCCGATCCTTGGTGACCTCATCGCGCAGTCAGACAAGATCCCGGTCTGTTTCAGGTCAGCTTCGCTGACGTGGACTGAAGTCAAGAACTGGCTGCCCCCCAATACCAGACTATATGGCAACCTTGCCAAGTGTACCGGCGAATTCGGGAAAGGAGGTGTTCGCGCTGTCCTTTGGCACCAGGGTGAATCCGATTCCCTTGCCAAGACCCCGGCCGAGACCTATTTCGAGCGCCTACAAACGATCATCAACTCCCTCAACAGGGACGCAGGGTATAGGATTCCATGGTTTGTGGCGCAGGCCTCCTTTCACCCGGGCTCAAAGGAGCCGGAAGAAAGAGAGGTAGCCAGGGGCCAAGCGCTTCTCTGGAAAAGAAAAATCGCCCATGAGGGAGCCATTACTGATGACTTGGGAAAAGAGTATCGCAGCGACGGGGTGCATTTCAATCAACTCGGCCTGACCACCCATGCAAAGCGATGGTTTAAGGCACTTAGGTAATGGTATACCTGAAGATAATGACGGAAAAGTTTCCCTGAACCACTTTCGCCGAACACAATCAAAATGAAGTAACATGACCAATATCCGGATACAGTTTTTGATGATGGTGGCGGCTCTGTTGACAGCCGCCACACCGGCT
>CAWVVE010000300.1:0-4009 GCA_963933075.1 uncultured Verrucomicrobiaceae bacterium
CAAGTCGGGCCTCTATCTGCTCCCTGCCCTCAGTATTGTCATTGCCACTCATCCTCGGGATCGCCTACTGCGCTTCAATCTGCTTGATGTATTCCTGTGCAATCGTTGCCTCCTCGGATTCCTTAAACCGCTTGATGAGGTCCTTGAACTGCTCAATGGCCTGCGCAGTCTTGTTCTCCTGCATTAGGAGTTTCCCAACCTCCAGGACGGCCTTTCCCTGCCAGAGCGGATACTGCGGATGATTGATTTCAATGCTCACGAACTCAACCACCGCAGCCTCATACTGCTTCAGGCTGACCTGGCATCGACCTATCTGGTAGCGACTGCGCACTGTCCACAAGTCAATTTCCCCCGCGCTCATCAACTTCCGGTATTCGGGGATTGCCGCGGCCGGGTCACCCGCCATTTCAGTGGCCAGGGCCAAACCGAAAGTCGCGTTACGCCTCCAGCGTGACTCCGTGAACCGCTCCAGGAAAGCCGCATAGGTTGCCTTTGCCTCGACATGCTTGCCACTGTTGGCCTGTGCTTCCGCAAGGCGCATGTTGATGGATTCCGCCAGTGTTTCCGGGCTGCCGGGGATTTTCGCCGCGGTAGCAAAATGATCGTGAGCAGCAGTATTATCCTTGAGTTGCAGCTGGCACTCGCCGGCATGGAAGAGGACACGCGCCAGCAGCTTTGAATCAGGATAATCCACCAGCATTCCCTCAAATTGCGTCACCGCCGTCTTGTGGTCGTTATTCTTAAAATGTGCACTGGCAAGTTGATAGCTGATATCCTCAAGCAATGACTTATCCTTAACGCCCGCCATCACCTTGGTTAACTGGGCAATAACATCCTCAGCCGCGCCGCTGGCCAGGTTCAACTCGGCCAACTCGCTGTGCACCTTGGCATTCAGTGAACTCTGCGGGTAATTCTCGAGCAATTGTTGATAAATGCCCGTTGCCCCCTTGATATTCTTTAGCTCACGCTCACACCATGCCCATTCGTAAAGGGCACGGTCAGCAAGCTCGGATTCCGGGTGATTGGTAACCAGTTTCTTGAACTGTGCCGCCGCTTTGCTCCAGTCCTTCTGCCGCGCCTGGGAAAATCCGGTGTAATAAACGACCCTTACCATCTTTTCATGTTGCGGATATTGCTGCTGCACTGCCGGGAAATGCGTCGCTGCCGCCTTGAAATCCCCTGCCTTGATCCAGGCGATGCCCTGCTGCAGGACAGCATCCGGGGCAAGCTTGTGATCCTTGTCAATCTCAACAACCCGGGCAAACCTTTTGGCTGCAGAATCATTCTTTCCCTCCTTGGCATCCACCCACCCCAGGTAATACATCACGCGAATCCGTTGCTTGGCGGCATTACTCTTGAAGGGTTCCTCGCCCTTGCCCTCCTCGGTGATAAAACGCTCAAAAGCCAGCCGGGCTGTCTTCAAGTCATCGCCTTCGTAGGCCAGCCGTCCCTGCTCCGTGAGTGCCAGGGGAAGATGTGCTGTGGGTTTTGGGTATTGATCGAGCAGCATCGCCAGTTGCTCACGTGCCAGTGCCTTCTTGCCGATCCGCTCGTAGGCAACGGCTAGCTGCATCAATGCGGTATCCACATTCTGGTCGGCAATCACCTTCTCACCCTGAACCCGCGGGGCAACAAAACGCTGCAGTGATACCGCTGCCGGTTGCCACTTCTCCTGCCGGAACAGGCAATCACCGACAATGAATGGCAACTGGTTAAACAACTTCCCCTGTGGAGGATCCTCAAGAAGAGCCTGTGCGGTTTTAAGGCACTCTTCCCAGCGGCCCAGTCCATGATGAATCTGGGAGGTGCGAAACAGGGCAATCACACGGTTCGGATGATCCTCATGGGCGGTAAGGAATTCACCATAGGCTTTCTCCGCCTCCTCCAGCCGCTTCAAGAGCAACAGGTTCTCCGCCTTTACAAATCGCCCGTCGGCCGCCAGGGAATGGTCACCATATTCGGTCAGGAACTTCACGCTGGTGGCAAGGCTGCCCTCGTAATCTTTCAGCTTGTGCTGGCAAACAGCACGCTGGCTCAATAATTCGGCTTTCTGCTGAAAGGCATCACTGCCCTCAACCTCTTCCAGCAGGGCCAGTGCCCTCTTCCAGTCCGGATTTGCAACAGCCATCAGGACATTGGCATAATCAAACCTGATATCAGTGATGAGCGCAGAATCCTCAAAGCGTTCCACCGCATCACCCAGAACCTCGGCAGCCCTTGCATAATCCTTCTCCCCGCGGGTCAAGACGCGTGCAAGCCAAAGGCTTGCCTTTGCCGCAATGACCCCCTCGCCTGCAGCAAGCCCGGCAAATTCCGACTCTGATTTCTCAAGCCCTCCCTGCTCCAGGAGAGAACGTGCAATATAAAAACGGGCTTCCGCGGCATGGGTGCCATTTGCCGCCTTTTCCAGGTAGCCGGCGAGGTCCGCAGCCGCCTCGGGATATTTCTTCAACACAAACCGTACCAGGCCCAGGCGGTACAGGCACTCAAGTGCCTCAGATCCCTTCAGCCCCGGTAAGGCGGCAACAAAGGCAAGTTCCGCTTTATCATGTTGTTTAAGGATATTGTAACATGCTCCCAAAAGGTAATTGGCTCTTATGTTCCAGAGCTTGTTTGACTCCAGTGGCGCAATCTTTGACAAGGCCTCCACCGATTCAGCGGTTTTCTTCAATTGGTAATAGGCAAAACCCTGCTGATAAAGGCCACGGGCCCTCTGCTCATCATTCAGCTTGGCCGCAAGAAGTTGTCCGCTCCACTTACCGACCTGCTCCCAGGCCTTACTGCTGAAACTCACGTCACAGATCACCGCCAATGCGGCAGTGCGATAAGCTTCCGACTTTAACTTCTCAATCTGCGCAATAAACAGTTCCTGTGCCTCTTGACGTTTGCCGGTTAAGGTCATGCACTGCCCATAAAGCATGATGATTCTTTCGATGTTGATCGTCGCATCAAGATCCTTATCCGCGACCAGTGCTGACAAGTGGGGCAGGGCCTTGTCATACTGCTTGAGCGCATAGAGGCTTAATGCCAGCCCGCGACGGGCCAGGTCCGCTTTTGCATGGGTTCCGTGCTCCTCAAGAAACCCCTCAAACTGACTGACAGCGACCGGGTAGAGTTTCCGGTTAAATGCTGCGGTGCCGATAAAATACTTTTCCAGAGACGGATCTTTCTTGCCCGGCTTAGCCTGCTCCTCAGGCTCCTTATCCCCTGCCTCCTTTTGTGCATAAATACCCGGGGCTAAAACCAGTAATAATGCTATTGGCAGAAATAAAAACGGTCGGGCTGTTCGGGTCATGATTTGTTGAATCAGTCAATCTTTGGGGAACGGAAAACAGCTCAGTATCATTGCCGATGAATGGATACTCACATAAAACGTAACCAGATCCGGCAATCTTACGCTTGAAGTCCTCTTCCCCATTCAAAGAATATGAGCCTTTCTCGACATTTTACCAAGCTAAACCGCCTCTCCCGGTGCTTTAAAACAAACCCTTGGGAGCAGGTTTAATGCGCATAATTGAGGGAAACTCCTGAAATTGTTCCCCGAAAAGCATTTTTCGCGCTGTAGTCGCCCACCGGCTGGATCAAGTCACTGCCAATCTGAACCGAATCGCCCGGCTGCGCCGAAAGAAAACCGGGAGCCTTGCCGCGGGAGACAGGCTTGCCGTCAACCTTAAGCAGCATATCCCCGCTTTGCTGCCAGAAAAACTCAACCTGCCGCACCCCTTCACCCAGCGGCGCACTGATAATGGTACGTTTCCAGGCAACACAGGTGGCGAGAACAATCTGCCCTTCCTTCAGGTAAAGGCTGTAACCCTCCTTGTTGCCGCCATGTGCCAGGATCACCCCGTTTGGGGATGTCGGTTGAATCGTTGCACGAACACGCAACCACTTGCCACCGACAATTCTCAGGGCAGCTGACCTCGGCAGGTCAAGCCATGCCTTGCCGTTGAATTCCATGACACCTTCCATGCCGGGGGATTCAACCCCATGATTGTTGAAGCGCAGCAAC
>CAWVVE010000301.1:0-3999 GCA_963933075.1 uncultured Verrucomicrobiaceae bacterium
GTTCGACTTCTAGTGTATTCGGCCTGAACCACACTCGAGACCGGTATCTCGACACAGCGGCAACATTCCCGGGATATTTGCGGCATGCAAAACATGCACAGCCTCAAGCTTACCATACTCACACTTCTGGGAAGTGTGCTGACGGCAAACGCAAACTACCCTGATGCCGTCAATCCGGTAAAGGTCAAGAGTTCAAAGGACGGCTCGCTCCAGCCTGCGCTTTTCTTTGTCCCTGAAACTGATGCTCCCGTGCCGCTGCTTGTAGCATTGCATACCTGGAGCAGCGGGTGGCAGAGCAATTATAACATTCCGCTGGCCAAAGGCTGCATCACGCACAACTGGGCATTTATCCACCCGCATTTCCGCGGACCCAACAAACACCCGGATGCCTGCGGATCCGACCTTGCCGTGGCCGACATCATTGATGCTGTGGCCTGGGCAAAGACAAAAGCCAAAATCGATCCCAACCGGATATACCTGGCGGGCGCATCAGGCGGTGGGCACATGGCACTGCTGATGGCCGGAAAGGCGCCGGAGATCTGGGCCGCAGTGAGTGCCTGGGTGCCGATTACCGATTGTGCAGCATGGCACAGGGAATGCCTGAAGGCAGGGCGGCGCTATCATGCTGACCTGGAAAAATCCTGTGGTGGAAAACCCGGTGAAAACCCGGAAATTGATGCGCAATACCGAAGGCGTTCGCCTTTAACATGGCTTACACAGGCGGGTAATGTGCCGCTTGATATCAATGCGGGAATTCACGACGGACATCAGGGTAGTGTGCCAATCAGTCATTCACTCAACGCATTCAACCTCCTCGCAAGAAAGAAGGATCAAATAAGCGATTTGCACATCGCGCACTTCACCTCACAGTCCTCGGTTCCTGAGGCACTCATCAGGCCGGTGAATTACGACGATACCTACGGGGAAAAACGCCAACCTCTCTGGCGCGTCGAATCAAACCATGCACGTGTCACCATTTTTAACGGCGGCCACGAAATGATCCCGGAAGCCATCTTTGCCTGGCTGGGTCGCCAGGTGAAACCTTAGCGGAAACATTTCCCGGAAAATTATTCAAACCTCCATGAGCTGACCGACATGGGCCCTTACGCCACTGGCGAGTCCCTCAAGGTTGTAGCCTCCCTCCAGGACCGAGACGAGCCTGCCGGCGGCATATTTATGCGCCATCTCAAGGAGTCGCTTGGTCAGTTCAACAAACTGCCCGTCGGTAAGGGTGAAATTGCCGAGAGGATCGCCGATCCGGGAATCAAAGCCGGCGGAAACGAGGACGAGGTCCGGCCTGAATTTCTCCATCGCCCTGCCAAACTGGTCACAAATAATCGCGTTAATCTGCTCATATCCTGATCCTGCAGGAAATGGACCATTGAGCGTTGTATCCGCGCCATCGCCCTCCCCGGTCTCGACCGCCGCGCCCGTGCCCGGGTACCAGGGAGACTGGTGCGTGCTGAAATAGAAAACCGACCCGTCCTCATAGAAGATGTCCTGGGTGCCGTTACCATGGTGCACATCCCAGTCAATGATAACCACCCGCTCGGCACCGTGCTTGCGCTGCGCATAACGTGCGGCAATTGCCACGTTGTTA
Organism: uncultured Verrucomicrobiaceae bacterium; assembly: GCA_963933075.1. GTDB lineage: Bacteria > Verrucomicrobiota > Verrucomicrobiia > Verrucomicrobiales > DEV007 > CACIUL01. The sequence goes on from CAWVVE010000301.1 coordinate 1,601, forward strand.
AAAATGCAGAATCCCATGCCACGATCAGAGCTCGCATGATGACCCGGGGGGCGCACGGCACAGAAAGCATTCTCAAAACTGCCATCAAAAACCCCGTCAATGGCATTGAGAACTGACCCCGCAGCAGCCAGTGCCACATCAAAAGACCCGGCACAAACATGGGTATCACCCGTGCTCAACAGGTCACTGCCGCCGGCAATGTCGGCCCGCGCCCTGTCAAAATACAACCGGTCGTGGCAGGCCAGGATTTCCTTGCCGGTGGCCACGCGCATGGGCAATGCCTTACATTTCTCCGTAATGCCGTCCGTCTGGAGTATGCGGCTCACGGCTTGGTATCTGCCAATAGACTCAGGGTGCCCCCTGCCGGGATCATGCTTCAAAAACACAGGGTCAAGCAAGAGGGCTGTCTTCTCCATGAACCAAGCTATAACGAATATTCAATGGGATACCAGAAGGATTGATAGGGCAGACCATTGTAATTGCTTGCTTATTAGCTTCTAAACCGGATAGTTACCGCCCATTTCGATCACTGTGGAAACGTCCTCAAAACAACTGCGCATCGGCCTTGCCGGCCTCGGAAACGTTGGCTCTGGTGTGTATAAAAACCTGCTACTTAACAGGCACATCCTGCAGGAACGCACGGGTGCGCACCTGAAGGTCACTAAAATTGCTGTCCGTGATCCGGGCCGGAAACGCGATGTGGACGTGTCACCGGAAATGTTGACCACAGAGTGGCGTGAATTGATCGACGATCCGCAGATCGACGTCATTGTTGAGTTGATAGGCGGTGATGACGAGGCCTTTGCCCTGATCACCGCGGCACTGGAGGCGCGCAAAGTCGTGGTTACCGGCAACAAGGCAGTGCTCGCCAAGCACGGCAAGCAACTCATTGAGCTTTCCGAAAAACAGAACACACCTCTCTACTGCGAGGCCGCGGTAGCAGGTGGAATCCCCATTATCAAGGCTGTAAAGGAAGCCCTTGTCGGCAACAGGATCGATTCGATCTACGGCATCATCAATGGCACCTCAAACTATATCCTGACAAGGATGACAACCGCCGGAATCAGTTTTTCTGAAGCACTCGAGGAAGCCCGGGAAAAAGGCTTTGCCGAGGCTGATCCCAGCCTTGATATCAACGGCTGGGATGCCGGGCACAAGGCAATAATACTAGGATGGCTCTCCTACGGACGCTGGTTGAAACCGGAAGAAGTCTCGGTAACAGGCATCGAGAAAATATCCTCTGAAGACGTGGCATTTGCCAACAGCCTGGGCTATGAGATCAAGCTTTTGGGTGTCATACGCCAAAGTCAAAATGATGATCGGATCGAGGTGAGAGTTGCCCCGTCCCTTATACCCCGCACCCATATCCTCTCATCCGTTGATGGCGTATTCAACGCGGTGGCGGTGCATGGCAACGTCGTCGGTGAAACGCTCTTCTACGGCAGCGGAGCCGGGCAGGACGCAACTTCCAGCGCGGTTATCAGCGACCTTGCTGATGCCGCGGAAAACCTGATGAATGAGGTTGGCTGTACTGGCTTTGTACCCCACGGCGACTACGGAGCGGCACTACCGATTGAGGAAACCCTCTCACAATACTACCTTCGCCTCAGCGTCGTTGATGAACCCGGTGTCCTTGCCAGGATTGCCAGTATCACGGGCGAAAACGGTATCGGTATTCTTTCCGTGATTCAGCCCGAACCCAAGGAACCCTCGGCACATATCCCGCTGGTACTTTTGCTTCACGATGCTGCATATGGAACTGTCAGTAACGCCCTGAAGACCGTCCTTGCACTGGACTCCGTGGAATCAGAGCACACGCTCCTCCGTGTGGAGACACTCGAACGTTAATCCTTCCCAGCCCTTGCGCTTTCATTCCACAAGAGGCGAATCATCGCCGCTTGGTTTCACCAAGACATTCGCCGCCGGCATGGCGCCTGACGGCGGACTATATATACCGGAAACACTGCCGGATATCACTTCACTGATCAGCGAAAAACCGGTTCCCTACCCCGAACTGGCCGCCGGGTTTTTCAGCCTGTTTGACGATGAACATTCATCCTCTGAAATCGAGGCATTAATGACACGCTCCTACTCGACATTCCCGGATACAGCAAACGCTGCACCCCTGGTTCAGATCGCCGAAAACACCTTTGTCCTCGAGCTATTCCACGGCCCGACCCTGGCGTTTAAGGATTTCGGGCTGCAACTGGTTGGCAACCTCTTCGAAGACCAGATATCACGCACAGGAATGCCGGTCAATGTCCTCGGTGCCACCTCGGGAGATACGGGATCGGCGGCAATCAACGGGCTCGCCGACAAGGATGAGACCCGCGTATTCATCCTCTATCCACAAGGCCGGATCTCGGAACTTCAGGAACGGCAGATGACTTGCACGTCCT
>CAWVVE010000302.1:0-3997 GCA_963933075.1 uncultured Verrucomicrobiaceae bacterium
AATCACATCACCAATGGTTGGCACCTTCTACAAGGCATCTTCACCGGATTCTGACCCCTTCGTGAAAGTCGGTGATGCCGTTGACGAAGATACCACGGTCTGCATTATCGAAGCAATGAAAGTCATGAACGAGATTAAGGCGGAGAAAAGCGGGGTCATCCAGCGTATACTTATCGATGACGCATCCTCGGTGCAGTTCGGACAAGGCTTGTTTATTATTGCCTGATTTCCCAGGCCCGAAACACCCACTGCATGTTCAAAAAGGTCCTTGTTGCCAACCGTGGTGAAATTGCACTGCGCATTATACGTGCGTGCAGGGAACTCGGGGTTCAGAGCGTCGCTGTTTATTCCGAGGCAGACGTTGATTCAATGCATGTTCAGCTTGCTGACGATGCCATTTGTATTGGCCCGAGCCCGAGCCGGGACAGTTACCTAAAGGCGGACCGCATTATAAGTGCCGCCGAGATTGCCAATGTGGAAGCCATCCACCCGGGTTATGGTTTTCTTTCGGAAAACGCCCAGTTCGCGGAAATATGTGAGAGCTGCAAGATAAAGTTTATCGGCCCGTCCGCGGAAGTAATAACCCGCATGGGGGACAAGAACGAGGCCCGTATAACTGCTACCAAATACAAGGTTCCCATCATCCCGGGAAGCGAGGGCACGGTTCCTACTGTTCAAGAAGCTCGCAAAATCGCCGCTGAGATCGGTTATCCGGTCATGATCAAGGCAACCGCGGGGGGCGGAGGAAAGGGAATGCGCCCCTGTTTTAATGAGGCAAACCTTGAAACCAGCTTCCATAATGCCCGCACCGAAGCAGAGAGGAATTTCGGCAATGGTGATGTTTACATCGAGAAGCTTATTGTAAATCCCCATCACATTGAATTTCAGGTTGTTGCCGATTCCCATGGAAATGTTGTGCAACTAGGGGAACGCGACTGCTCACTGCAGCGCCGCAACCAGAAAATTATCGAGGAAGCGCCCTCTCCCCTGCTTAATGCCAATAAGCGCCTGCGTAAAAGGATGGCTGAGGCATCAGTTAAACTGACCAAAGAAATCGGTTACGAAAACTGTGGAACGATCGAGTATTTGGTTGATGCAAGTGGCAACTTCTACTTCATGGAGATGAACACCAGGATTCAGGTCGAGCACCCGATCACCGAGGAAAACCACGGTTGTGACCTGATCAAGGAACAGATTCGTATTGCTGCAGGAGAGAAGCTCAGCGAACACGTGCTCAACAGCACACCGAGGCATCACTCCATAGAATGCCGGATTAATGCTGAAGACCCCTACAACAACTTCACGCCAAGCCCTGGAAAGATCGATTTTTGGTTTCAGCCTGGCGGTCGTGGAATACGCGTGGATACCCACGCCTATGCAGGCTATGAAGTACCTCCCTACTATGATTCAATGATTGCCAAGCTCATTGTCTCAGGAGCTACGCGTGAAATCGCAATATCCCGCACTCAGCGCGCTCTGAATGAGTTCCTGATCAAGGGAATCAAGACAACCATCCCGTTCCAGGATGCCATTATCAAGAGTTCAGATTTCCGCAGTGGAGACTACAACATCGGCTGGGTAGAGGCATTCCTCAATGACCTGAAGTGATCTCCGTATCCCGGAGTCCTTGAAAAGCGCTTCTCAGCAAACGTTTAACCAAGCAATCCCAGTCTTGAAAATCTACGCCATCCTTGATCTGGGCTATGTGTCAGTGGAAAACGTCGCCACTGCCGCGACCGAGCTCTGTCATGGAGGTGCGCAATTACTTCAATTACGGGCGAAAAAGCACAGCGAAGAGGAAATCCTGCAGGTGGCACAAACAGTCCGCCCGATTTGTGCCAGGCATGGTATCCCCTTTATCGTGAACGATTATCCCCGAGTGGCTGCAATCGTCAATGCTGATGGGGTTCACCTCGGGCAGAATGACGGCAACCTGGCTGATGCCCGCCGGAATGCCGGGAACTGCAGCCTTGTCGGACGATCCACTCACTCAATCAAACAGGCACAAAAGGCCCAGGATGAAGGTGCCGACTACATCGGTTTCGGCCCGCTCCACGCAACAGGCACCAAACCAGGAAGGCCGGAAATTGGCCTGCAGGACATCGCCGAAACCCACCGCCACCTCTCAATACCTGTCTACTGCATTGGCGGCATTAATCTACAGAACCTTGCCGCGGTGGTCTCCGCAGGTGCGGAAAATGTGGTCATCGTATCCGATCTCTTGCAAAGCAATGACATCCCATCTTACATCAAGCGTGCCAGGGCCATACTCGCCGGCACAAACTGAGCACCTATTCACATGCATCTACTCGTAGCAGGAACTATAGCCATCGACGATATCAAGACGCCTTCCAGCACTCGTACCGGCCTCATGGGAGGATCAGCTGCCTACACCGCCATGGCATCAAGTTTCTTCGCCCCAACGCGCATCGTCGGGATCGTCGGCAAGGATTTCCCCGAAGAGCACATCAACACACTCAAACAGCGCGCAATCTGCACGGACGGGATCGAGCACAGTGAAGGTGAGAGCTTCTATTGGTCCGGAGAATACCATAACAACATGGACGAGCGCACCACGCACGAGGTTGCCGTCAACGTCCTTGAAGCATATACCCCTAAGTTGCCTGCCAGCTATCAGTCCTCAGACATTGTCGTGCTGGCAAATATGAGCCCCAAGAACCAGATCGATGTCCGCGAACAGTGCTCAGCGGCACGGTTCGTGGTCGCGGACACCATGGATATCTGGATTCAGACAGAAGGCAAGGCCCTTGATGAACTCCTTACCAGGATTGACATGCTGGTCATCAACGAAAGTGAGGCAAAGCTGTTTACACAGACCGGGAATCTAATCCAGGCAGGTCGACGGCTGCTGCACTCCGGCCCCAAATACGCCATCATTAAGACGGGGGAACACGGCGCGTTGCTGTTTGGTCCGGATCAGGATTTTTTCCGTGTCGGAGCCTATCCGCTTGAATCCGTCGAGGATCCCACCGGGGCCGGTGACTCCTTTCTGGGAGGCCTCGCCGGCTACCTGGCGCAAAACGATAAGCCGGTCGACTTTGCGGCGCTCAAGCATTCGCTCTCATCGGCAACTGTCATGGCCAGCTTTACCTGTGAGGCTTTCAGCGTCGAGCGCCTTGCCTCTATAGACCGTGCCGCGATTGACTTACGCCTCAATGCCTACGCGGAATATACCCAGTTGTAGGTAAGGGACAGGCAATCTTCAATGTGAGCAACCCCCCTCGCCTTTATTCAGGGTTACCAGGCTCATGGTATGAAATCCTGTAGACATAGGTATTGAATTGCCCTTCCTCAAGTCCGTGAAATTCGGCAACCTTACGGAAGGGCAAGTTTCCCATCCCCTCGGTAAGCCTGACGCATTCCCCCATGCTGGCCATTGCAAGATTGCGATGCCCGAAAACAACCGAGAAGTCCCGCTGCGCCTTCATTGCCTCACCGGCAAAACGCCGCAGGTCATCCACATTCCTGACACGATGCATGTCACGATCATAAACGCCTGCATCACTCCAGAACTCAGCCACCACGGCACCTCCCTGCCGCGCTAAGGCAACCGCATCACTAAGGCTCTGCTTGGAATAAGCACGGTAATCCCGCAAAGGCATCCATATAATGAGCGCAAAGAATACCGGAAGCGCATAGGCCAAAAACCGTAAGCGTCTTGATTTCCACAGGACTGTCCAGCCCGCCGCCGCAAAAATCACCGCGAGGGGCAAAAGAAAAATAACATACCAGAAATGCATGACGGTATCAGCAAGGACGGACACTAGCAGCATCAGGGTAAGCGCCAGAAAATTCCCCAGTAAAAGGGTGCGCGGAATACCGGCACGCCGAAACACAAGCCCCCCGAAGAACACGAGGATAGCCGCCGCCAGGAGCGCGGGAACCAGCATCCACCATCCGGCAAGCCAGAATTTCTCCAAGGCCGGATTGTGGGGATTTACCGGATTATAATCAAAAGCAGGCATCCCGAAGGTCA
>CAWVVE010000303.1:0-3992 GCA_963933075.1 uncultured Verrucomicrobiaceae bacterium
GACCCAGCGCAGGTCGTTCTCCTTAAGGCCTGAGTCATCCTTGACGTTGGCCTTGGCTTTGGCCTTGTCTAGGATGACCTCGTAAGGATCGTGGTGTTCACCGTCCTCCTTCTCCACGTCCATGACGACCGAGCCATACATCTGCAGGAAGCGGCGGTAGCTGTCCCAGGCAAATTTTGAGTTACCGGTCTTGGCGGCCAGTGCCTCAACAACAGTGTCGTTAATGCCGAGGTTGAGAATGGTGTCCATCATGCCGGGCATCGATTCGCGGGCGCCTGAACGCACCGAGAGCAGCAGCGGGTTCTTGAGGTCACCAAACTTCTTGCCCATTGCCCGTTCAATCTTGGCAATGTTTGCCTTGATCTCGGCATCCAGGGTTTTCGGGTATTTCTTGTGATTGGCGTAGTAGTAGGTGCAGACCTTGGTGGTGATGGTCATGCCGGCAGGTACGGGCAGGCCGATATTGACCATTTCAGCGAGGTTGGCGCCCTTGCCCCCGAGGAGGGCTTTCTGGGAGCCGTCGCCATCGGATTTCTTGCCGCCAAAGAAGTAGACGTTCTGGTTCTTTTTACGGGTAGCTTTCTTTTTGGCCATGAATTTGGTACTTAAGGGTTGGTCTTGGGAGAGGATAGCCCCACCGGAATTTCAAGGGAGAAATTATACTCCCAGCGGAAAGGAGCGCCACTGTATCCGGGTGTTTCCACCTGTCAATTAAGCGATTAAGGCACTTTGGCGCCAAGCGCCCGGGAGTTTTTACCGGGCGGGCCTGAATAAATGATCATTCGATGATCTTGAAGTCGACCATACGGCGCTGGAAATCGACACGGGACACCGTGACCTGCACGGTATCTCCTGCCTGAAAAACACGCTTGGGTTTTGAACCGATGAAACGTGCCATTGCCCCATCGAACCAATAACCGCCTTTACAGGGAGGGAGGGCGGCTTCGGTGACCAGTCCCTTGATGAAGATATCAGTCAACTCGACAAACAGGCCCTTACGGCGGACTTCGTGGATCATGGCGGGGTGCGTGATTGGATTTTTCTCCCCGCTTTGCTTGGCCTCGCGCCAGAGAAACTCAATTTGCTTGAGTTTCTGCGTTTCGAATTCAGCGTCCGAGGAGTTGCGCTCGGTGTCTGACAGGTGTCCTGCGAGTTCGGCAAGTTTGCCTGCGGGAGGGGTTTTTTCCGGAGCGTTGCCGGTAATGGCACCCAGCACACGATGCACGACCAAATCAGCATAACGCCGAATGGGACTGGTAAAGTGGGTGTAGTTTACCTTTGCGAGACCATAGTGGCCGATCGGTTCACTTTCATAGTTTGCGCGTTTTAGGCTTTTAAGAAGACCGACCTTGATAGCATGTTCCTCAGGCCTGTTGCGTGCTGCGGTCAGAAGTTTTTGGATTTCACCGCGATTGGCGAGATCGCCGGCGTTGATGCCGTAATCCAGTGCCAGTTGCCGGAATTCAAACAGTTTGTCGGCATCGGGATCTTCGTGGACCCGATAAATGGAGGGTGTCAGCTTATCCTTTGTATGCTTGGCCACCGCCTCGTTGGTCGCCAGCATGAATTCCTCAATGAGTTGATGGCTCTCGTCATTCTCGATACGCTCCAGTGCCACCGGGACACCTGCCTTGTCCAGCACAGCACGCACCTCGGGCATGTCGAGGTCCAATGATCCGTTGTTGAAGCGTTCCTTCCGGAGCTTGGCAGCCAGTTGCCATGCTGTTTGCAGATGCCGGCAGAATGCATCATCAGGATCAGGCTTCTGCATGAGAGCATAAGCCTGTTTATAGGTGAAGCGTCGTGCGTTGCGGATAACCGCTTTGCAGAAACGCAGCGATGTCAGCCCGGCATTCTTGTCAAAGCGCATGATGGCGGCGTGCGTGAGGCGGTCTTCGCCAGGCACCAGGGAACATAGGCCGTTACTGAGTGTTTCCGGGAGCATTGGAATGACGCGATCAGCAAGGTAAGTGCTGTTACCACGGATTTTTGCTTCCCGGTCGAGTTTACTGCCCGGCTTGACGTAGTGGGAGACATCGGCAATATGCACGGCCAGGTCCCATCCGCCATCTTTGCGATCCTCGACAAGGATGGCATCGTCAAAATCGCGGGCATCGTCGGGGTCGATCGTGAACACCGGGCGCTTGCGCCAGTCTTCACGGCCGGCAATGTCTTCGCCGGTAACCTGTCCGCTGAATGCCTTGGCCTCGGCGATGACTTCCTGCGGAAATTTCCGCGGCAACCGGCGTGTGCATATTACCTGCAGGATATCAATGCCGGGGGTGTTCGGCGGTCCGAGAATCTCGGTGATCCTTCCGCGCGGGTGGTTACGGCGTGATTCCCAGTGCTCTATTGCGACCACCACCTTCTCGCCAGGCTTTGGCGGGGGCTTCGGCAGGGTGGTGTCATCCAGTTCTATGGTTGGCGGCAGCAGCGGATCGTCAGACTTGGCATAGCTGAACCTGCCGCGGTGCAGGAAGGTGGCAATCACTGCATCATTGCGTCGTTCCAGTACTTTGACAACACGGCCCTCGCTGGACTTTGAGCTCCCTGAGTATTTTGTCTCAAGCTTGCCGCGTACCTGTTTGTTCTTGATGTGTTTGGCCCAGTGCGGGGTACCGCTGGTTTGTTCGATGCGCACAGCGACTTTGTCGCCGTGCAGTCCGGTCCCGGTTGCGCCCGGAGGGATGAATACCCCGCGCTCACGAGTGTTGCCTTCCGGATCCACAAAGGCATGGCCGGCAGGGTTGAAATGCAGGATGCCAACGCTATCCGTGGTGCCCCGCAGGATATAGCGACCTTTCCGGACTTGCCTTAGCTTGCCGGTTTCCTCGAGTTTGTTGAGAATATGGCGCAATGCCTGACGCTGCTTCGGAGTGACACCGAGCGAGCGGGCCAGTTCCGATTTGTTCATCGGCTCATAGGCGGGGTTGCTTAAAAGTTTTTGCAGGCGGTTTTGCAACTGCCCTTCGTTATTGCCGCTGTTGCGGCCCGGTATCTTGGATGTTGGTTTGGCCGGAGCCATAGTATTAGAAAAAATAAACGTGGGGTGAAAAGCCCGCTACCAGCGGCTTTAATTGCCGTGAGACCCTGCCTCCTAACCTAGAAAAATCGCGGTAATGCGCCTTGTAGCAGTAGCGGATAGACACTTACCAATTGCACAAAAGCATTGTTTTCGCAAAAAAAACTGGTAATTTGCACTTGGTTCATGTGTAAACACATTGTAAACCCTAATTGCAACCACACTACCCCTGACATGAGATCCCGTTTTATTTCCCCTCGGCCAATTCGTCGTCGCTTTTCTGCATTTACACTAATCGAGCTGTTAATTGTCATCGTGATTATCGCAATTCTCGCTGCGGTGGCTTTTCCCGTTTATGGAATGGTGATGGAAACGGTGAGAAAGACGGAGGCGGAAAAAGATGTGCAGGACCTTAAGCAGGCTATTTCCAGCTATCAGCTTGAATACGGCAGGTTTCCCTATGGTGGGGACCAGGACGTCGAGCTAAATACCGAGGATGACGAGATCATGAGTATTCTTGCTGGTGTCGAGGGCAATCCTCTTAACAAACGCGGCAAGGTATTTTACCAGGGCAAACGAGCCAAGAAGGCCAGAGAAGGCATGCCCGTGGGCGGCACATACGGTGAAGGAAATACGATCGGGATGGCAGACCCATGGGGGCAGCCGTATTATATGATCATTGACGCCAACTATGACAATAAGGTTGAAAACCCTGACCCCAGCGGCTCAGGGGAGATCGAACTCCGGCAACAAGTTGTTGTCTGGTCGAAGGGCAAGCCCAGACAAAAAGGGTCGGAAAACGAGGCGAAAGATTGGCATACCAGTTGGTAAGAAGTCCGGAATCCGCTTGGCAATTGCACAGGATTTCCATTAGTCTTTGCGGGGTCGGGTAAACCGGCCCCGTTTTTTATCCATGAGGTAAACCATGGCGGGGGTGGTTCAATGGTAGAACGCGAGCTTCCCAAGCTTG
>CAWVVE010000304.1:0-3982 GCA_963933075.1 uncultured Verrucomicrobiaceae bacterium
GATCCAACCGCATCCTCATGCGCGCCGCCGGCAAGCTCGACGGGGAGCTGATCGATCTGCGTGCGATCCGCCTGCAGTTACGACGGCATCGAACTGTTCCGCGAAAGTCCGCTGGAACCTGAGAAATAGCGCGTTGAGTGAGACAACACCATGTAAGAAAGAGGTCGGGCACTTAGCGGAATCCGTCGGACTGCGCATAGTGGGGTTCTATGAATTCAGACACCACTCACCGATTTTCTTTCGGTCCATGGAATATCGGTGAAAGGGCCGACCCTTTTGGCCCGGACGTCCGTCAGCCGTATCCGCATGAGAAAAAGTACGAGCTCTTCCGTTCTCTCGGATTCGAGGGGGTTCAGCTGCACGACGATGATGCTGTTCCTCATCTCGACAGTAAAACTCCGGCGCAACTTTTGGCTTCGGTCTGCCCCGGCCGCAAGCCCGTCAATTCACTCAATAGAGCCCATCAAGCAATAGGCCAATGTGCGCGCGGACGATCCCGCCCATCGTCGTGCATGTCTTAAACGCCCTGGACTGGTGATGCTCGGCAAGCTCGTTGCCCAGCTGGTCAATATTTTCCGTGGGCGATAGCTCATCGCGGGACATCGCGTCCAACAGGCCGCCTAGTCGCAACCCGGCTACGGTACACCGCCGTGCCACCAGGGTTCGTTCCTCTTTGCGATACTGGTCAATGGTCGCCTCATTGAGGAGATTATCGATCATTTCGACCATCGGTTGATTGTCGCTGAAGAACTGCGCCATATACATTTTTTTCCTCCCCTCGTGGGATTGCTGGTCAAAATCGATCGGCCTGACACGATATTGCACCTCTTCAAAATCGGGAGTGATATCAACCACGTAGTTTACCGCACGCATATCACCAAGGAGGCGAATAAAGCAACGCTCGTTGAATTTCACGAACTCCTTGGCAATGCGCACCTCATTGATCTCGTCACGATGCAGCCAGTCGCGCAGGAACACATCACCGGGGAGCCCGGCTATGTGTTCCTCAATCAGTGTGTTTCCATTAACCATGTAGTTAATGCGCGTCGGCGAGAGAATGTGCTCAAGTTCCAGCCCGTAAATCCTCGAGGCATCAGCCGACTTGACGTAATAATGGTCGAAATTGTCATTGTAGCGGTTGATGATGCGGATACGAAATGGCCGTGAATTGCCAAACTCGCCAAAATCAATTCGCTCAACATCCAGGTGCTGGGCCACTTCCGCGCCGCCTCCCATTTTAAGTGACGCATAAATCCTTGTCAGCTTGGGACGCAACTCGGCCATCTCGCCGGGCGGAAACATCACGCTGTGCCAAAGTGTCTCCGCTCCGGCCGGAGACTGGTAAGGTGCCGTTCCGCTAAACCGCGACAGATCACGGTAGATTTCCGGGACACTCTCGACATGCCTGCCGTATTTGAGCAGGTAGTCATTAAGAACCTGGCCGACAGCATAGGAAATCTTCTTTTTCAATATTTCCATCGTTTCAATACCCTGTTGGAAACAGCTTCCGGAGAGATGCCCGGCATGCAACGTAAAATGCAGCCGCTGGTTTATTTATTGATCACCGAGATCGTTTTTTGTTGCCTTGCCATGCGCCCTGCAATGGCTTCCTTGAGCAATATACGCCCGCTGGCCGGAATAGGCGCAAGGGTCGCCATAATCTGCCGGCCACGGCACTTTATGGTGAATGTCCTGAGGTCACCCGACACCGCCGCCGCTTTAATTTCCGACCAGTAGATCACCTGCATATTCCTCGCCGGAAGCCAAAAGGGGAAAAGTTCAATACCAAGGGGGGTGAGTATGATGAACGCATGGCGCAGGCAATGCACACCCACCCAGAAACAAGGCACGGCGGGCATCAGGGCAAGCAGTGCCCACCATGGAGAATGCAGGGTCCCCGGTGAATCCCCGGCATTGCCCGCACCCGGGATTGCGGTCAGGAAAATCAGGCCGGCAAGGCAAAGGGCTGCCATCCCTGCGGTTAAAAATGTCACTGCCTGACGGGAACGTGTAAAGCGCAGTTCCTGCTCGGGACAGGCAACCTCCCGGGGGCTGCGGGGCAACAGCCGGCCGGTAAGTTTCTTGAGTGCTCTCATGCTGCGTGGCGAAATCTCCGGGCTTGCCCTGCCGGGTCAAGATTTAGCTGATGTCCACATACGAGGCGAGACCCTGCAAGCCGCCCTCCCTGCCGAATCCACTTTCCCTGTAGCCGCCAAAGGGACTGGCGGGATCAAATTTATTGTATGTGTTGGCCCAAATCACCCCTGCCTTCAATTCGCTGGCTATCTTGTGTATTTTGCTGCCCTTGTCAGTCCAGACGCCCGCGCTCAGGCCATAACAGGTATTGTTGGCGCGCTGGATAGCCTCCTCCGGGGTGCGAAACGTCATCACCGAGAGCACGGGCCCGAAAATTTCCTCGCGGGCAATTCGGTGACTGGCCGTAACGCCGGTGAAAAAGCTGGGTTTAAACCAGTATCCCTGGCTCGGCAATTTACACTCTGACTGATGCAGTTGAGCCCCCTCGGCAACACCGCAGTCCACCAGCTCCCTGATGCTTTGCAGCTGTGCCTTGGAATTAATCGCGCCAATGTCGGTGTTCTTATCCAGGGGATCGCCCACTCGCAGGGTCTTGATACGGTCGGAAAGCTTGTGCATGACCTTGTCATAAACGGATTCCTGCACCAGCAGCCGGGACCCCGCACAGCAAACATGCCCCTGGTTGAAATAGATACCGTTGATGATGCCTTCAACTGCCTGGTCCAGCGGCGCATCATCAAATAAAATATTAGCGGCCTTGCCGCCCAGCTCCAGGGTAAGGCGCTTGCCGCTTGCCGCGGTAGCGGCAGCGATTTGCTTGCCCACCCGGGTGGAGCCGGTGAACGCCACCTTATCCACTCCCGGGTGATCAACGATCGCCGCCCCGGTCGACCCCTTGCCGGTGACAATGTTTACCACTCCGTCGGGAAGGCCCGCGTCGGCGATGATCTCGGCGAGGTGCAAGGCGGTCACCGAGGTCGTCTCCGCGGGCTTGAGAACCACCGTGTTGCCGCATGCCAGCGCCGGTGCCAGCTTCCATGCCGCCATCATCAGTGGAAAATTCCATGGGATCACCTGTCCACAGACCCCGATTGCCTTTGGGGTTCTCCCGGGAAAGGCGTATTCCAGCTTGTCGGCCCAACCGGCATGGTAAAAGAAGTGCGCCGCCACCAGCGGTAAATCCACATCGCGGGATTCCTTGATCGGCTTGCCGCCGTCCATCGTCTCAAGGATGGCAAGCTCACGAGAACGTTCCTGTACCATGCGCGCGATGCGGTAGAGGAACTTGCCGCGCTCGGCAGCAGGCATTTTTCCCCAGGGGCCGGCAAGTGCCTTGCGCGCTGCCTTGACCGCACGGTCGACATCCTCGGGTCCGCCGGCTGCAATATCAGTGAGTTTTTTGCCGCTGGCCGGATTTATAGAACGAAATACCCGGCCCGACTTGGCGGCGACAAACTTGCCGCCAATATAAAGGGGATAGCGTTTTTTTAACGGCACCGGGGTTGATTCCGGAGCCGGGGCATAATCCCAACGGTCACCAAACTCAAGCATCGGCTCGACAGCTGCGTGGTGTTTTTTACCCTTGGCCCTGCTGGTTTTAGACTTTGCCATCACCGGCAGGTTAAGGGAATCCGCAGGACGAGGCAAGAAGACTGAGAATACATCCAAAAACCCACATCATGAGCAAGGAACGTTTTTCTTCTTCCTGCCATTAGGACAACCCGTTACTTTGAATTCCATGCCTGAGCATAATGACCCTGCGATAACTATCCGTTGTCCGCACTGTAGTGATAAATTGAAAATTGACTTGGCTCTCTCCGGGCAGGTCGTTGATTGCCCCCACTGTGCCAAGCCGCTGACTGTGCCCGCCGCGCCACAATACCAGCAACCGCCCGCCGCGCCACAATACCAGCAACCGCCCGCCGCGCCACAATACCAGCAACCG
>CAWVVE010000305.1:0-3976 GCA_963933075.1 uncultured Verrucomicrobiaceae bacterium
CTTGGCGGGTGCCTTTTTTGCCGCGGCTTTCTTGGCTGCAGTTTTCTTGGCAGCGGCTTTCTTGGCGGGTGCCTTTTTTGCTGCGGGTTCTTTGCCTTCGGTCGCTTTGGCTGGAGCTTTCCTAGTTGTTGACTTGGCGAGCTTTTTCTTCGCCATTATCTCCTCTCGCTTGCGCTTAAGGTAAGCCTTGCGTCGAACGCGTTTAATCAGTTTGTTATATTGTTTACCCATTTTTGTGTGCCATCCGTCGGGTGTGAGTAACGACGGATACTTTAATCTGACATCGTTCCTTAACGAACGCGGACGGATGGATCAAGTGGAAATAGCAATTGAGGATGTGTATATTATTGCAGAAAAAGGTTGATTTGGATCTACTTTTGTTCAAAATGCTTATATCCGCATCGGGTGTGAGTCACGGTTAAATCCTGTGGGCTCAAGGTGTTGGCAGTTCCTGAAACAATGGAATGTTCTGTGTAAGAATGGCCTCCACACGCCCGTTAAACCCGGAAATGGGTTCCCGATTGATTGCTTATGTTCTCTTTCGATGAACCTTTACCGGTCGTGGTGCACAATGACAGTCGGGATCAGGTTTCCTTTTGTTTGGTTTCACCTTTCAAGAAAACCCAGGTTCGGGCAAAGGGCTGCTATATTCGCTATAACAGTCCCTGCACGGCTGATTTTGTGTGCTACGGCAAGCAATTGATAATTTCTTTATTATTTTCTATAGCGACTTCCGTATTATCGGAATCAAATCCAATGTCCGGGCACAATAAGTGGTCCAAGGTAAAGCACATTAAAGGTGCTGCCGATGCAAAGCGTAGCAAGCTTTTTAGCAAGCTTGCCAAAGAGATTTCTGTCGCTGCGCGGGATGGGGGAGGGGACCCTGAACTTAATGCCCGTTTAAGACAGGCGGTTACCAATGCCAAGAAACAGAGCTTGCCGGGCGAAACGATTGATCGTGCAGTTAAGAAGGGTACCGGCGAAATTGAGGGGGTTGCATATGAGGAAGCCTGTTATGAGGGGTTTGGTGCCGGTGGCGTTGCAATCATTGTTGAGGTTATTACTGACAATACCAACCGGGTGGTCGCGGATTTACGTAACATTTTCAACAAGAACAATGGCAGGATTGGCAACTCGGGAAGTGTTTTGTACTTGTTTGATCGCAAGGGGGAGATCAAGTTGCCTCATGGTGCCGATGATGATGTCCTGCTGGAAAAGGCTATGGATGCCGGTGCTGAAGACATGGCAAGCGATGGTGAAGGGTACGTGGTAATTACTCGCCATGACCAGCTGGCTGCCGTGGCCTCCTCCCTGTTGCAGGCGGAAGTCGACATTGATTCTCAACAACTCGTTTATATGCCACAAAGTGTTCAGGAGATTACGGATATCTCTATTGCGCGTCAGGTGCTGCGGTTATTTTCCACCCTTGAGGACTATGACGATACCCAGAACGTTTTTGCCAATTTTGATATTGCCGACGAACTCATGGAGCAGGTTGAACTCTGATCGGGCTTTGAGGTTACCCTAAAAACTGATTTATTTACGATTAATTTCCAGTATGAGCGACACGACATCCGACGAGGCGGTGAAAAAGAACGACCAGCCGATAGATTCCAAGGAAAATAACGGCAATGAGAAAAACGAGCATGAGAGATCGTCGAATGGCGGCAGGCCGCGCAAGAGTCGTGGCCGGCGGAATGGCAAGAACAGGGAAAACAAGAAGAAATCCCTGAAAAAGGGAAATTTTCAGGAAGAGCCTCTTGGGCCGCTCACTGAGCAGGAGGGTATCCTGGAAATTTCAGGCAAGGGTTTCGGTTTCCTTAGGGAGCCGGGGAAGAATTTCAAGCAGTCTCCCGAGGATGTGTTCGTGACTCCGGAGACAGTCCGTAATTTTGGACTTCGTGACGGGTTGTGGGTCAAGGCTGAAACCCGCATGGGTGGGCGTGGCCCGCAATTGACCAAGATCCTGGATATCAATGGCCGTGACCCGGAACTGGTGAGGACATTGCCGTGGTTTGAGGAGTTAAAGGCGATTAATCCCGATCGGCGCATGCAGCTTGAAACTGAGGAGGATCGGATGACGACGCGCATTATTGACCTGATTGCCCCTGTTGGTCGCGGGCAGCGCGGCTTAATTGTTTCTCCTCCCCGTTCCGGTAAGACCACTATCCTTCAGCATATGGCGGAGGCTGTGATAAAGAATCATTCTGGAGTGAAGGTGATGGTCCTCCTAGTTGATGAACGTCCGGAGGAGGTGACCGAGCTTCGCCGGGCATTGCCGGAAGCGGAGCTTTATGCCAGTTCGAATGACATGGAGGTCAAGATGCATTGTCGGATTGCACAGATGGCCGTTGAACGTGCCAAGCGCCTGGTTGAGGCAGGTGACGATGTGTTCATGCTTATGGATTCGATTACCCGCTTGGCACGGGCCTTTAACAATGCTTCCCAGAAAGGCGGTCCAACCGGTACCGGAGGACTGACCGTTCGTGCTCTGGAGATGCCCCGCAAACTATTTGCAGCCGCGCGTAATACACGTGATGCGGGTTCACTTACAATTATTGCCACCGCGCTGGTGGAGACCAACAGCGCGATGGATGATCGTATATTCGAGGAATTGAAGGGTACGGGGAACATGGAACTGGTCCTGGATCGCTCCATTGCCGAGCAATACATTTATCCGGCTGTTGATATATTCCGTTCGGGTACACGCCGCGAGGAATTGTTGATTCCCCCACATCAGTGGAAGAAAATAGCCACAATCCGCAGGGCGCTTGCAGGGCATCGTCCGGTTGAAGCCATTGAGAGGTTGATTTCCATCATGGGGCAGTATCCCGGTAATGCCCAGATGTTGCTTTCCCTTAAGCTACAGGACTATTAAAGGGCGGCAGTATTATCCCGGGATTTCCTGCTCCCTGTCGCTGTGGGGAGCTTCCAGATGTTCCGCAATGATGGCGACAAATTCCGGCAGGAAGCGTTCTGCCTTCTTTTCACCCACGCCGCGTATTTGCATACCTTCATCAATGCTTCGTGGTTTTATCCTGGCAAAGAATTCAAGGGTTTGGTTATTGAATATGACAAAAGGGGGGATTCCCTGCTCGTTGGCAATCCTGCCGCGGTGTTCCCGTAGTTTTGAGTAAAGTTGCTCATCGAGCTCGAGTTCTGCGATAGCGGGAGTGTTTCCCCCCCGTCCCGAGCGGTGATTTTCCTGTGCAGGCCAGCGCATCAGGCATGACTCCTTGCCCCGCATCACCATTTCTCCGCTCTGGGTAAGGGTAAGGGTGGGATATTCACCACCACTGCTGATTAACATTCCCGCGTTCTGCAATTCACGCAGCAGTGCAGCAACATAATGGCTTCCCTCAGTCTTCATCAGGCCATATGTGCTGAGCTCGTCAAGGCGGGAATTGAGGATTTCCCTTGAACGGCTACCTACCAGCATCTGGGCGATTTTCATGCGTCCAAAGCGCGCTTCCCAGCCATTTGGTCCGCGTCGAGACATGCGAGCAACGCCGCTGAGCGCCTGCTTCACGGCGGTTTCTTCTGAAGGTGTTGGCTCACGAATATCCTCAGAGGATGAAGAAATGCAGTTATCGCAGTTGTTGCAAGACCCGAAGTCTTCCTCCCCGAAGTAATTTAATATCCAACTTTGCCGACAGCTGCTTGCGTAGCAGAGGTTAACCATGGCCTTTAACTTGTCCCGGTCACGCCGCTCTTTCTCGGCGATTGCCGTGAAATCGATATCAGGTTTTCCGGAGCCGAGTATTCGGGTTCCCCTTGTCCGTTGCCCGGGAATATCGAATCGTTCAATCGCCCGGGATCGAACAAGGTAAGAAATTGCACTGCTGACAGCCATGCTGTTCTTGGTTCCGATTTGTTCACACAGGGACTGAACAGGCATGAGGATTTCTGACTTCTCGTCGACAGCTTCGCTAAGATACTGATGGACATCGAGGATGAGTGAGGCTGCAGGGTTGCT
>CAWVVE010000306.1:0-3974 GCA_963933075.1 uncultured Verrucomicrobiaceae bacterium
GGTTCCGTATTTTCAAGTCCCGCAAGTAGTGGTTCCGCTGGTTTTCAGTCAGCCGATTTGATGAATTATTCAGCCACACTACTTGCAATTCTCTTTGCCTTGGGGCTGGCCGTGGTGGGCGTGTTCTGGGGTGTTAATGAGCGTAATGCGGCACATAAGGCCAAGGGTGAGGAGGTAGCCGCGATTAGGCGCCAGAGCCAAAGCGATTTTGGCTCCCTTGAAAATGACCTTGAAAACAGCAAGGCGGAGACTGCCCGGCTTGAGGATGAGAATCGCAACCTGCGCCGAGAGCTGGACATTGAGCGTGATGGGAGTGCTGACCTGATTCGCCAGAAGGAGCGTCTCGAATTGCGCCTCGCGAATTCTCGTGATGGGGATTTGCCGGGAGAAAAAATCAGGGACTGGACGGATGATGAGCTGGATCGGCGCAAGAGCAGTCGCGAATTGACACTGGCGATTCGTGAACTGCCCCTTAAGCGTCAATTGCGCTTTCGTTTTGCAGACGTGGACGGGATGCGCGAAGCCCTTGCCAAGGGTCCTGGTCTTGTCTCCCCTGAGAATGCGGCAATGCAAGCCCGTGCCTATGCGACAATGGGCTTTGTAAGCTCCGAGACTGATGTGCGTGCCAGGATGCTGGATTTGCTTGAGGGGCAGCTTGGAGCGGCATTTTATTCCGGGGATGACCTGGTCCTCTTCAACAGCAAGGGGACCACAAACAGCGTAAATGACCGCACCTCCTTGGCGGTTGAGATTGTGCGTGCCCTACAGGACCAGCATTTTGATTTATTGCCGGCACTTGAGCAATGGCCGTATAATGATGATGCCAAACAGGCTCTCTGGTCGGTAGCTGTTGGCGATACCAGCCTGGTCAAGATACGTTTTCAGCTACAGGACAATACACCTGGTTCTGATCAGTTTATTCAGAGCGCCACCAAGATGACCCGCGAGCAATTTGAGAGGATTCCCGCCTTTTTGCGCGAATATTACCTTTTCCCCTTTTCCCTTGGTGATGGGTTCTGCCAGAAACTCCATGAGGAGGGGCGCTGGCAAAGGATTAATAAGGGGCTTTCCAGTCCTCCTCAGAGCACTGCGGAGATCCTGCATCCGGAATTATACATGTCTGAGGAACCGTTTCGGCCGGAGCGTTATCACTGGGACATCAACACGCTCCCTGTTTCCGGAGTGAAGCCGATCTGGAACAATGTTGCCGGTGAACTTGGCATTGCCCTGTTACTCAATCAGAGTGATTTTCTGGAGCAGATGGCCGAACTCGGTCAACCGGATATCCTGGATATGCCTGAGTTGGTATCCAAGGGTATTGAGCATTTCTCTGCCCGGGATGGCTCCAAGGCAGCTGCCGGATGGCAGGGTGATAGATACCTTGTTTATCCCAATGTTGATGGTGAGGTTGGCACTGACCACGTTTACTGGCGGACCAAATGGCGCAGCGCAGAGGATGCCAAGGAGTTTGCCGATGCCATTACTGGTTCTCTTGCTTTCCGGCGGGAAGGCAAGAAAGCTGCCGGGTCGCAGCGCTACATATCGGTGCGCCGGCTGGAAGGTAACCAAGTCAGGGTGATTGATGCGGCTACCAGGAAATTTGGCGAGGCATTGATGGAGAAATTCCCGGAGCCATCAGAGGAAGAGGGGAAAGCTGGGGATTGAGCATGATGGTCGCGAGCAAGGCTTTCTTTTCCGGTCGCGTGCAGGGTGTGGGGTTTCGTTATGAAACCAAGCAGGTGGCGATGGGCTTCGATGTGGTTGGCATGGTGCGTAACCTCGCTGATGGCAGAGTGGAGCTTTGTGTAATGGGGGAATTGGATGAGGTGGAGGCGTTCTTGCGGGAAATCCGCGAGGAATCAAACCTTGCTCACCATATCCTGGAGTATATGACGGAAGAGATTCCGCTGGCAGAGATGCAACAGGTAAAAGGTTTCTCGATTGTCAGTTGAGGATCGTGTGTCGGCAATAGCGGTAGCCGGATTCCTGCGCATCGCGGCAGCAATGGATATCAATTGGCGACGATGTTTATCAGCTTTCCGGGCACGATAATCACTTTGCGAACGGTTGCCTCCTGAATGAACGGCTGGACTTTATCCAGTCCTTTTGCTGCAGCTTCAAGGTCGGCGTCCGTGGCGTCTTTGGAAACGATGATCTTGTCCCGGAGCTTGCCATTGACCTGAACCACGATTTCCATCTCATCATCAACCAGGTAATCCTCGTTAAAAATGGGCCATGACGTGTTGACGAGTTGTTCATCAGGTACAATATCGGGGAATGCCGCCGCGATAATCCGGTTAATTTCCTCACTGATATGTGGCGCGAACGGGTTCAGCAGGTGCAGGAAAGTCCCCAGGGAGGCCACTGACCGGCTGTCGGCGGAGGTCATCTCGTTCGTCAGCTTCATCATTTGTGAGATCGCGGTGTTGAAGTCAAGTGACTCGATGTCATCACCGACTTTTTTGATCGTCTCGTGAAGTATCCTTAGTTGTTTCTTGGTGGGCTTAACCGCTGCCACCTTGTCACTTAACTGCCATGTCCCTTCCTGGTCCTCCTCCATGAAAAGCCGCCAGACGCGGGCCAGGAAACGATACACTCCTTCAACTCCCTTCATGCTCCAGGGTTTTACCTGCTCAAGTGGGCCCATGAACATTTCATAAAGCCGCAATGAATCTGCCCCATATTCAATGATAACTTCATCAGGGTTGACGACGTTGCCGCGACTTTTCGACATTTTCTGACCGTCTTCACCGAGAATCATCCCCTGGTTGACCAATTTCTGGAAAGGTTCCCGGGTTTTCAAGTAGCCAAGGTCATGAAGGACCTTGTGCCAGAATCGCGCATAAAGAAGATGAAGCACGGCGTGCTCAGTCCCGCCGACGTAAAGGTCAACGTTCATCCAGTAGGCATCAGCCTCCCTCGAGATGAAATCATTATTATTGTCGGGATCGCAGTAGCGCAGGTAATACCAGCAGGAGCCCGCCCATTGCGGCATGGTATTTGTTTCCCGGGTGGAGTGGTCGTCTAGCTTTACCCACTGGTGAGCCTTTGATAATGGTGGATCGGCAGTGCCGGTGGGCTCAAAGTCATCCATTGCAGGAGCCTCGACCGGCAATTGTTCTTCGCTTAGCGCAAAGTGATTTCCTGCATCGTCCCAGGCGACGGGGAATGGCTCTCCCCAGTAGCGCTGCCTGCTAAACAGCCAGTCGCGCAGCTTGAAGTTGATCCTTGGTATCCCGGCACCGTTCTTTTCCAGCCAGCCGGGTTCCTTATCCGTGCCTATCATGACTGCCTTTGCCGCTGAGGTTTCAAGGCCGTCGATAAGCGGCGAGGAGTTGATTGCCGTGCCTTCGCCGGCAAAGCATGAGTCTTTCTTCCCGCCAGGTTGATCACCCTCGTTCCCGGGTTTCACAACCTGTCTGATTTCAAGGCCGAACTTACTCGCAAATTCATGATCCCGCTCATCGTGGGCGGGAACGGCCATGATCGCGCCTGTGCCGTATGAGGTCAGGACGTAGTCGGCAATCCAGACAGGAATCTTTTCCCCGTTTACCGGGTTGATTGCATAGCCTCCGGTAAAGACGCCGCTTTTTTCCTTACTGTTCTCGGTGCGTTCACGCTCTGATTTACTGGCTGCATCCTGACGATAAGCGGTGACTTCCTGAAGCTGTTGACTTGTTGTGATGTCGTCGACCAAGCCGTGCTCCGGGGCCAGCACGATATAGGTCGCGCCAAAAAGGGTGTCAGGGCGCGTGGTGAAAACAGTGATCTGTTTCCCGGCGGCGGCATTTTCCCCTGTGGCAAGGGTGAAGTGGACATCAGCTCCCTCACTGCGGCCGATCCAGTTCTGCTGCAGTTTCTTTATCCCGGCAGGCCAGTCAAGGCCCTCAAGTTCTTCAATTAAGCGATCGCCGTATGCAGTGATACGCAGCATCCATTGGCGCATGGGCTTGCGCTCAACCGGGTGGCTTCCG
>CAWVVE010000307.1:0-3970 GCA_963933075.1 uncultured Verrucomicrobiaceae bacterium
CCAGATACTCTTCAGGCCGTCCATCAAAACAATGCCAAGCGCGTCGTCCTCGGAAATTTCATTCCCCTCGGCATGGATTTGCGCCTCCTCGGCATTCAGGTAGCGGATACGGATCTGGCTGCCTCCCCTGGCATCCCTGTCGGAAATGATCAAGACACGCTTGGAGCCGGCCGCCACCCCTGCCCAGGAAAATGCCAGCGGGTAATCCTCAAGCACAATCTCGGACCTTCCCCCGGTTTCATCCGGCGACTCCATGCTGATCTTGGCGTTGCCTGGAATGTCCTCGATGTTGCGCCGCAAGACACCCAGCATGCTGTGCAGGTGCATTTCTTTCTGCTGACGCTCGGTAACCGCGTTGGAGAGATCAAGACAACCGACCGCAGTCTTGAAAATGCCGTAAAGCACAATCGAGGCAATCATGATCCCCAGGATCACCTCAAGTAAAGTGAAGCCGCCGCGTGCGGCAGCAACCTTAGCGGATATTCTGGTAGAGTGGTTCATAACGAATCAGTTCAGCAACGTTCTCCATCGTCCTGCCGGACGTATCCTCCCACTCCGCAATAATGGCAATGCGCCACATGCTCTGCAGCACTTGCCCGTCCATGTTCTCAATCTCCATTTCCTCAATAAGCTTGGAGTAATAAACTCCCTTCTCATCCTGCCCCAGCCCCTCCTCGGACTCCTCAAAGCGAACCGCCTTGCTGGCCTCGGTCAGCAGCGTCTCAAGCGTGCGCTGAATACGCATCGATTCACCTGACCTGTTCGCGGTAAAGGCGACCTGCTGGATGGCAACAGTGAAGCCGACCGCGACTATCGCGAAAAGGGCAAGGGCAAGGATCGACTCCAGCAGGATGAAGCCGGCCGGTTTGCATTTTTCTCTCGTTGCCGCCCGCATCACTAAAAATCCCGGTCAGGCTTACCGCCAATGACCAGGGACTGGTCCTGAACCTTGGCAGTCAGTGGGTTAAACTCCATCTCGATGAAACCCTTCTGGTGGATCAACTTGATGTGAATAGGTTCACAAATGCCGCTGGGCTCGAACACCCATGTGTCTGCCTCCGGCTTGCGGAAATACTTCTCTCCCCAGCGGCGCACCTCAAGGCGCATCAAGTCATCCAGCTGATAGGACCCGATCATGCCTGAGCTATCCTCATTCTCCTCCCCGGAAAACCGGCCAAAGTTCTCTTCCGGATTGGTCGCCCCGGAACCCTCACGCAAGGCAAATGAATCCGGCGTGAGCTGAATGGCAAAAGTCCTGCGATTGTTAATCGCCATCTGCAGACCACGGCGGGCGTATTTCTTGAGCTCACTCGCCGGCTTGGTGATCTGCTTTCTCGCACTTTCGGTGGTCAGCGACAACACGCCAACTCCGATAATCAACACGATCAGTACAAAGGAAACGACAATCTCGATAAGCGTGAAACCCGCAGGTGAACGCTTCTGTGACATCGTGCGCATCATCTTGTTTGCAAGGCTTTGGAGATCATTCCGGGCAATCCCGGCTGGGCTTACCTCTTCTTAGTCCAGCTACCAATGTCATCCTCGGTACCCTCCTGCCCATCGGGTCCCCTCGAGAAGATGTCCGCCTTGCCCGGCTTGCTGAATTTCCCGGGGAAGCGATAACCATACTCATTGCCCCAGGGATCATAGAGAGGTTCATCAAGTGCCGGAGACCAGTTGCGGACATTGCCGGGATCCTCGACCAGCGCCCGCAGGCCCTGGTCGGTATTTGGATAAGAACCGGCGTCAGTTTCGTATTTTGTCAGGGCCATTCTGATCACCTGAATATCACCTTTAACCCGCGTCTCCCTGCCCTTATCGGTAACACCGGCCAGTTTCCAGATTCCCACACCCATCAACATCGCGATGATTGCCAGCACAAGCATGATTTCAATCAGGGTGAAACCCGCGCCAGCTGCACGGTCATGATAAATTCCAGTTTTGGTTTTCATAATTTCTTCGGTTCTTGCTTTAATTTAGTATTGATTTAGACAGCTATCTCAAACAATTGTTCACCGATATTGGATGCATCTGCATGTGGTACAGCTTAGCCGGTATTCAGTCCTGCGATTGTATCAAAGATCACGGTGATCATCATGTATGCCATGATTCCCACCAACAACGCCATGATCACCACGATGACCGGCTGGATCAGGGCACTGATCTTCTCGATATCCTTGCCAAGCTCCTTGTCATAACGCTCCGCCGCCCGTTCCAGGCTCTCACCGATCTGCCCGGTCTGCTCACCGACGGCAACCATGTCAAGGAGCAGCGGAGGGAAAAACCCCACCCGCTTCATTGTACGCGACAGGGACCCGCCCTCGCCGACATATTCAATGATCTTGCCGACCTTCTGCTTGAGAAAGAGATTGGGGGTGGCATCACGGCTCAACTCAAGAGCCCGCAGCAATGTCAGGCCGTTGCCTACCAGGTTGGCAAGGGTCTCAAGAAACTGCACGAAGAAGCGCGCCTTTATGACCTTGCCGAAGAGTGGCAGATTGAGCTTGGTCTCATCCCACCACTCACGGTTTCCCTCTGCCTTGATGTAGGCTCGAAAGCCAACCACCCCACCAATGATTACCGTTAATATAAGTATCCCCCCCCAGCCCTTGAGGAAATCACTCATGGCGAGCATGAACTCGCCGATAGGCGGCATGTCCCCCTGGGTCGACTTCAGCAACAGGGTCAACTTGGGGATCAGGAAAGTGACGAACAATACCACGACCCCAACACCGGAGGCAACCAGGAAGGACGGGTAGATAAGGGCCATCTTTACCCTGCTCTGTAATTCCTGTATCGTGCTCAGGTAGTTGGCCTGGCGCTTGAGGATGGTGCTCAGGGCACCGCTCACCTCACCGGCGTGGGCAAGGTTACAGTAGAGGTCGCCAAAATTCAATGATGCCTTGCGCAGTGCCGCCGAGAAGGATGTGCCGTCACGAACCTCCTGGCGGAGAATCCTGGCCACGCTTTTAAGAGAACCAAGTTCCTCCCTGCTTTCCATTACCCGCAATGCCGGCTCCAGCTGCAGACCGGCACTCAGAAGCTCGGAAAGCTCCTCGGTAAAAAGAACAACCTGAGCCTTCTTCAATCGCACCGGGCCGGAGTGCTCCTCGGTTGCCGGCTTGTCCTTCGTTGCCGGCTTCTCTTCAACGCTGCCGGCATGGGCTTTAAGGTCGAGCAACACGGGCTGCAGACCGCTCCGGTCCAGGCGCATGAAGGCTTCGGAGCGATCACCCGCCTCCAACTCGCCATCGGCAGCGCTGCCGTCCGCCCTCAGGGCCTTGTAGAGAAATGTCGGCAAAACAGATTTTTGGTAATGGTTGAGCAACTGCTGTTGTTACCGGGAAAGCACATGCTTCTTGCCGCCGACATTAAGCTCAACGGTGGTTGCCGCCAACACCTCCTCGACAGTGGTGTCACCGCTTAGAACTTTCTGCCAGCCGTATTCCCGCAGCGTGATAAAGCCCTCTGAAATTGCCGTCTCCTTGACTTGAGCCGAGGAGGCACGGTTGACGATGAGATCCTCAATGGCGGGCGTTACCAGGCAAACCTCATAAATCGCCAGGCGCCCGAGATAACCGCTATGCCGGCAGCGCTCACAGCCGGCTTCGGATGCCGCGCTGATCTGGTTCCCCTCGCCCCCCTGCGGGAAGCCGATGCTTTCAAGGTAGCCGGCCGGGTAATCACCCGGCACCTTGCATGAAGGGCAAAGTCGACGCACCAGGCGCTGGGCCAGGAAAGCACGCACCGAGGCGGAGACAAGGAATGGCTCAACCCCCATGTCCGTGAGCCGCGAAATACCGCCAATGGCGTCATTGGTATGCAGCGTGCTGAATACCAGGTGGCCGGTCAGCGACGCGCGCACCGCAATCTCCGCGGTCTCCAGGTCGCGCATCTCACCAATCATTACAATATTCGGGTCACCGCGCAGGATGCTGCGCAAGCCACGGCCAAAGGTCAGGTCAATCTC
>CAWVVE010000308.1:0-3957 GCA_963933075.1 uncultured Verrucomicrobiaceae bacterium
GACAGCACAATCCTTCCCGCGGTAAAGGTCGCAGAAAGTTGTGTCCTTACCGGGCAACCCGGTGAGGCGGAGAGAATCATGCAGTCAACCGCTGCATTACTCGAAGCAAGGAATGCCAGCCTTTTACCGCTGATCTTCCGGGAAACCCAGCTCGGTCTGGACGGACTGGCACGCAAACACGCAATCAATGCAATGAAACTCGAAATCGAGGGTGACGTCATTGAGGCGCTGTTCCCTCTAGGTGATGAAGCAAGGGTCAGGAAGTGCTGGGAACACATCGGCAGGCAATTCGCAGATGAAACAGTCGAATTGAAACTGAAAAGGATGTCGGCACTTTTTGGCATCAACCTCCTGCAGCACCCCAAGGAAACCCGGGAGGAGACCATTAAGTCGCTGGTTGACTTAGCCGAGGCGACCAAGCATGTGGAGACGGGCAAAGAACTCTGGCAAACGGTTGCTTACGTTGCGCGTCTCCATGAAAATTGGGAGCTTGCCGCCATGGCCACCGGCAAATGGTTACAATTGCTGGGCGCAGAGGCGTTGTGGTATCACCTCAGGGCATATGGCGATATCCTGATGAGTGCAGGCAAGCCTGAAATGGCCGTCGATCAATATGATAAAGCCCGGAGCATCTCAACCTCATCCAACCCCGCCCTGCTCTACCTCAAGGCGGTAGCACTCCAATCTGCAGGAAAAGTCGATGTTGGAGAAAAACTCAAACAAAAAGCCTCTCTCATGGCCGCCGGTGACATCACCAAGCGCCATTATCTCGCCCACTACATGTGGCTGCACAATGACCAAGAGATGGCCAGGAAACAAGACAGGTTGATCCTCAGGCTTGCAAATCCCCGTGAAGGAGTCCATGCGGAGGCACTAAGGCGCAGATATGCTGATCTCAAATTGCATGGCACGCCCGGCGAAGCTGCGACAGCCCTTGAGTTCTACATGCTTTCCAAGCTGCAGCCGATGAACCAAAAACATGTCATCAGCCGCAAAGCGGCTCTCGGCTACGCGATCGACCTGGGCATCCTGAAGGCAAAAACCTCGCTGAAACAGGGCAACCTCAATGAGGCAGTTGCAAAGATAGCCCAACTCCAGCAACTCAACTCCTCAGACAGCTCAATGCTTGAAGATATCTACCAGCTTCTTGTCAATGCCGGCAGTGCGGAAAAGGCCGACAAACTGTTCGCGACCACCTATGCCACCTGTAAATCCGTAGTTGATCAATTCCCTGATCGTGCACAACATCACAACAATCTGGCATGGTTACTCTCACGTTGTGCAAAGCAACTTGATGAAGGCTTAAAACACGCAAACAAGGCTGTTGAATTAGAGCCGGAAAATGGCGCCTTCCTTGACACCCTCGCGGAAACACATTTCCAGCTGGGGAATCGCAGTAAAGCGGTCGCAATATCAGAAAAAGCGGTTGCCCTATTAAACGGTGATGCACAAGTGAAGCGCCAACTCGAAAGATTCAGGAATGGAAAGCCTGCCGACAGGTAGGTGATCACGGTTGAGCACCTGACATTAGATCCAAACCCCCAAAATGAACGTTCTATCCAGTATGGTTCAATCAACAGCTATTATCTCTATATTCCTTTTTTCCATAGTAACGCACGCCCTTTCCACCCCGCAGACCTGGGAACAATGGCGAGGGCCAAGCCGTGATGGAAAAATCCTCGATGAGACGACTACATGGCCAAAGGACTTGTCGGGCATTAAAACAACATGGCGTAAAGAACTCAGCGAAGGCTACTCCAGCCCAATCGTCACCACAGACTTCGTATTTACTGTGGAAACAAAGAATAAATCAGACGAAATTGTAAGGGCGTTCGACAGAAAAAGTGGGAAGCAGTTGTGGCAAACATCATGGGCAGGCTCAATGAAAGTCCCTTTCTTTGCCCGTAAGAACGGAAGTTGGGTTCGTTCGACTCCCGTCTATTCAAAGGGCACCCTTTACGTGGGAGGGATCCGTGAAGTCCTCGTTGCCCTCGATGGCAAAACCGGAAAAGAAAAGTGGCGTGTTGACTTCGTGAAACGGGGGAAATCAGGCGTGCCGACCTTTGGATTCGTTTCCTCACCTCTTGTTGAGGGTGATTTTCTCTACATCCAGGCAGGCGCGGAAGTGACAAAGATAAGGTGTTCTGATGGAAAAAAGATATGGGGAGCAATGAAGGATGAACGCGCCATGTATGGCAGCGCCTTCTCTTCACTGGTTATCGCAGAGGTCGCAGGTAAGAACCAGCTACTGGCCCAAACTCGGGAAGAACTCGCGGGATTGGACATTGCCAGCGGCAAGGTCATGTGGAGATACAAGGTAAAATCATTCCGCGGGATGAATATCCTCACCCCAACCATTATCGGGGACACACTTTTTACCAGCACTTACGGGGGTGGAAGTTCCCTCTTTACGATCTCCACAGACAACCAGGGGATGAACGTCTCCAAAACATGGTCACACAAAACGGAAGGGTATATGTCCTCTCCCATTATCCATGAAGGCCATCTCTACATGCACGGTCGTGACAAGAGGTTCCACTGCTTCGAGGCTAAAACCGGCAATCTGAAATGGAGTTCTGTAAAAAAATTCAGTGACTACGCATCCCTTGTGTCCAACAAGGAAAGGGCACTTGCTCTCACCGCAGACGGAAACCTGCTGCTCATTGAGCTGACCCCTTCCGGGTTCAAGCTTGTGGACACACACAAGATATCCGATTCCCCTACATGGGCACACCTCGCCGTCTGTGGCGAAGAGCTCTTTGTCAGGGAACTGAAAGGACTGGCTAAACTGCAATGGCCCCGATAACCATTGCTTTGATCCAGAGATGAAGCAGCCCTGTGTCAGGAGATGTTCTTGTCCGTGACGGCACCCTCAGAAGCAGAGGTGACCGTGCTCGCATATTTTGCAAGAACACCTCGCCTATAACGTGGTTCAGGCTGCTCCCACTCCTTCATCCGCTTATCGATCTCCGCTTGCGACAACTCCAGACGGACTTCACTTTTTCCCGCATCAATGGTGATTTTATCACCGTTCTGGATAACAGCAATTGGCCCACCACAATAAGCCTCTGGGGTGATGTGCCCGACCACAAATCCACGCGTTCCGCCACTGAAGCGGCCATCCGTAATCAGTGCCACCTCCTTGCCAAGACCACGACCCATAATCGCAGATGTGGGTCCAAGCATCTCCCGCATGCCAGGACCACCCTTCGGACCCTCATAGCGTATGACAACAACGTCACCGGAAACTACCTTTCCGGCCAGGATGGCTGTCTGGGCAACCTCCTCTGAATCGTAAACCCTGGCAGTTCCCTTGAAACTGTTACCCTCATCACCACTGATTTTTGCCACCGCTCCCTCAGGCGCAATATTGCCGCGCATAATCACCAAGTGGCTGGTCTTTTTAACAGGGGAGTCAAACTTACGGATGATATCCTGACCGGCGGGGTATTTGAGTTCGGAACGGTTGATATTCTGCTTCAGGGTCTTGCCGGTCACCGTCAGGCAATCACCGTGAAGCAAGCCCTCCTTGAGGAGCATACGCATCAGCGGCACAGTGCCGCCAATATGCACCAAATCAGCCATGACATGCTTACCACTGGGCTTTAGATTTGCAAGAACAGGGGTCTTCTTGCCCAGGCGCGTGAAATCATCAAGGCTCAGCGGAACGTTTGCCGCGTCGGCAATGGCCAGCAGGTGCAAGACTGCATTGGTGGAGCCTCCCAATGCTATCACCATTGTAATTGCATTCTCAAAAGCCTCCTTACATAGAATATCAGAAGGTCGAATCCCCTTCTGTAACAGGAAATTCACTGCAGCCCCGGCCTCCATGGCATCACGCATCTTGTCGCTGTGAATTGCTGCCTGTGCTGAACTGTTGGGAAGGCTCATGCCCATCGCCTCAATGGCACTGGACATGGTATTGGCAGTATACATGCCCCCACAAGAACCTGCCCC
>CAWVVE010000309.1:0-3951 GCA_963933075.1 uncultured Verrucomicrobiaceae bacterium
CCGCCACACATATCTATGACGCCGCAATGGCGTATCAGGAATCCGGCACACCGCTCATTGTCATCGGGGGTGCGGATTACGGCATGGGTTCAAGTCGCGACTGGGCAGCCAAGGGAACCCGGTTGCTGGGGGTAAAGGCCGTGATCACAAAGAGCTTCGAGCGCATTCACCGCTCCAATCTTATCGGCATGGGCGTTATGCCATTGAACTTCAAAAGCGAGGCTGATTACGACAAGGCCTGCGCTCACCATGGTGCCACTTTCTCGATCACCGGGTTAAGCAACGACATCAAGCCAAGGGATGAAGCCACCCTGACTGTCCATAAGGCTGAAGGTAATGATGAGGATTACCCGCTGATAGTCCGGCTTGATACCCCGATCGAGATTGATTACTACCGCGCCGGGGGAATCCTGCCATACGTGCTTGCGCAGATCCTGAAATCGTCTTAACCCGGAAAAATCAGGCGCAATCCCCTGGCTTTCCCCACCTTGCTGCCTGTTAAGGGCTATTTGCCGTCCCCGAAATATTTCTCACTGCGGTAACGCAGCCAGACACGCAACTCCTGGGGTATTTTCACGCGTTGCTCGGGGCTTAACCTTTCATAAAGCTCAAGGGCCTTGATGCGCTCGGCACGGCACGCGCGGTTGTTATGGTCTTTCCAGCGGCTGCGGGCGAGCCGGATACGACGACACACCTCCTTCTCAAGGGCTTTCCCCGACAACGATGCAGGCTCAATCTTGTTCTTCTTTGCCGGCATATCGCTCTATTTGAGCCAGTAAATACCATCATCGCCGATGCGGATACTTCCTGCCTTATAAAGCGCACCGGCAGCCTGCTTGAATACCTTCTTGCTGATGCCAAGAACCTTCCGCACCTGCTCCGGAGAACTCTTGTCATGCACGGGAAGAAACCCCCCTTCCGCCGTCGACAATAACACGGCAAGCTGCTCAGCAGCCACCGGCACCTTGGCATAGCCCGGGGGATCCAGACTGAGATCAATCAACCCGTCCTCGCGAACGCGACTGATATATCCGCTGCAACGCATGCCGCGTGCAGGCGCCGGAGCACCATGAATACGGCGCAACAATCCCCAGCAGCAATCCTCAACGATCGCCTTGAATCCCAAATCCGTCTCCTCCGCGATCAATAGTGATACGCTTTTCCCGCCATGCCAATGGGAAGGCGCTGTCTCGGCGGCAAACTTTTTGAGCTTTGCCGAGGCCACCAGCCTGCCGCTCACTGTGTCAACACCAACATGCACCACTTCATCATCGCCAACCTGCAGGCGACGGATCTGCTCAGCGAAAGGCAACAGCAGGTCTTTTGGCATACCCCATTCAAGAAAAACGCCAACCCGCGTCACTGCAGTTACCCTGAGCAGGGCAAACTCGCCAGCCATCACCGTAGGTGACTCGGTAGTGGCAACCGGTCGATCCTCGGAGTCCATGGATATAAAAACCTCAATTTCTCCACCAGGCTCCAGATCCTCGGGAACATAACGCCTGGGCAACAGAATCTGACCAAAGTCACCGGCATCAAGCAACAAGCCAGAATCATGCCGCGAAGCCACCCGCAGGGTATGACGTCTTCCTAAGAGAGATTGAGGCATAAGGAAACCTACATCGGGAGAAAGGCTGCCGCCACAGGGGACTGTGTAATTTCCGCAACGACAATGCCGACCAAGTGTTGATGACAGATCGTTAGAACTGATAAAGACACCACAACGAGGCGATTCGCGGTTGCCGGGATGCTTAGTATTGTGGCAAACTGCCCGGCAGAATGAATTTCAATAACCCGAGTCTCAAATTCCTGGTCATCTCCATTGCATTTGCTGTTGCCCGGCCGGGAACGGGAGCGGACATCCCTGGTTGGAACCAGTTCAGGGGACCCAATGGCTCAGGTGTCGCTCCGGATTGCCGCCCACCAGTGAAACTCCAAGCCAGTCACCAGGCATGGAAAACGGCAATCCCTCCCGGGCTTTCCTCCCCGGTACTATCAAAGGGTAAAATATTTTTAACAGCAATCGACGATGACCGCCTGGTTACCCTTGCCTTTGAAAGCAAATCCGGAAAGCCCCTGTGGCGACGTGAGGCTCCTGAAATGCCGCTGGAAAAAGTCCACAAGACAAGCAGCCCCGCAACCTCCACACCACTGGTTAATGGCGAAAATGTCTATGTCTACTTCGGCTCTTTCGGCATGATCTGCTATGACCACGAGGGCCGTGAAAAATGGAAAAGGCCAATCCCGACACCAAGGAGCCTCTACGGCATGTCGACCTCTCCAATCGCATACAAAAACACGGTGATCCTCGTCATCGACAATGACAGTAACCTCTTAAAGAGCAAGTTAAGCCAATCCAAAATCGTCGCCTTCAGGAAAGATACCGGCGAGGTTGCATGGGAAACCGGACGCCCTCATCATCGCAGCGGCTGGTCCACCCCGATCATCTGGAAACATGGCTCGGTTGAAGAGCTGGTGGTTCTGGGCAATGGCCGTGTGCGCAGCTACGACCCGGATACCGGGGCCGAGAAATGGTTTGTCGGCGGATTTTCCCGCGAGACAATCGCTGTACCTGTTGCAGGAAACGGCCAGGTTTACATCTCATCAGCTCAGCTGGGCGGCGGGGCTGACGACCAAATCGACCCGAAACCTTTTTGGCAGGCCATTATGCGTTTTGACTCCAACCAGGACGGTAAGCTCGAGCGCAAAGAAATGACCGGGCACTTCACCTACCCGTTACGCCCCGAATTACCCCTCGGGCATCCAGGATTTGGAATCCCCTTGCCAAAGGACAAGAAACACCGCAACGGTCGACTCGACGGCATTTTCGGCTGGGTCGACAAGGACAGGGACGGCTTCTGGACGACCGAGGAATACACCGCCCATATTTCCTTCCGACGCGGCAGGCCATTGCTGATGGCAATCAGTCCGGGAGGAAAAGGAAATGTCGAGGACAGTCACGTCGCCTGGGAACTCAACCGGAGCATCCCGGAAATTCCGTCACCGCTATTCTACCAGGACCTCATTTACCTGGTGCGTAACGGAGGATTACTCGCGGCAGTTGATGCCAAAGACGGGACCCAGATTTATCGCGAACGCCTCGGCGGTTCCGGCCAGTACAGTGCTTCTCCTGTAGCAGCCAATGATCACCTTTACCTGATATCAAACTTTGGGTTGATTTCAGTGGTGAAAACCGGGAAGCAATTTGAACTTGTCCACCGTCACGATCTCAAGGAGCCGGTGCTGGTAACCCCGGCTATCGATTCCTCGACCATTTATATCCGTTCGGCAAACAACCTGCTGGCTCTGCGCAGTAAAAGTTAAGTCACCGGCAAAGAAATACCGTAAGTTCCTGCTGCAAACAGCGGTATAAAAGAGGTTCCCGGAACCGGGGCTTATTTGCCCGGCAGTATCATAAAGCCTTTATTTGTATCATTTAACGCCTTAAAATTGCGTCATGCGAAATTTTCCATTCATGCACGGCTGCTGGTTTTTAATCGCGGTTATTGCGTTCGCAGTTGGATCTGCAAGATCAACAAGGGATCAATCCCCGGCAGCCGGGAAAAAAGGGGACGTTGACCGGCAAGGCAACAAGCACTCATCCTCAGTCTCTTCACTTTCCCCTCGCGGGGACACCAGATCATCCACAAGGGGAACTCCTGAAATTCCTGCTGGCTTACACAAGATGGGCATCGCTGCCGGCTTGCCAACGGCAACACGAAAGCCGTTGAGCGATTGGGACATTGAGAAACTTGGACAATTAATGACCAAGGACAGCAACCCTCTGCGCCGGAGAATGGCCTTTGCGAATCTTCTTCAGGGCATGACAGCGGAAAATGCTCTGCTGATACGCGATCAGGTCAAGTCGCTGCGCCCTGAAAGCTCTGAGTTTAAGGATTTCCACTATGCCTGGGGAGCAATTGCCGGCGCTGAAGCGGTTTTAAACGGAAA
>CAWVVE010000310.1:0-3950 GCA_963933075.1 uncultured Verrucomicrobiaceae bacterium
AGCCTACCTTGTTCGAACGCATCATCTCGCGCGAGATTTCAGCGGATATTCTCCACGAGGATGATTTATCAATTGCATTCAAGGACATTAATCCCCAGGCTCCCCACCACATTCTGGTCATTCCCAAGAAGCCCATCCCGCGAGTTGGAGAAGCTGACGATGATGACGGGAAAACCCTTGGCCACCTGCTGCTGGTTGCCCGGAAAATCGCCAAGGAACTCGGCTTTTCTGGAACTGATCAAGGGTTCCGCCTTGTCATAAACAACGGCAAGGACGGCGGCGAGAGCGTGCCCCACCTTCATGTTCATTTACTTGCCGGGCGGCAACTGAAATGGCCCCCGGGATAGCCTCTCCAGGAAAACTTCCTGCATCCTGACGATCACACATCGACTGGCAGGACACCTGCTCAACGTCCATTCCCCGCATCAGCGTGAATGAAGCACTTTACACTTCGGCAGTAAGTCACGCAGCCTGGCAATCCCGGCAGAGGTGACTGCCGAGTTGCGCAGGTCAATCTCACGCAACATGGGAAACTTGCCGAGTTGATCAACAGAAGCATCCGATACCCCGGTGTCATGCAACCACAACTGTTCAAGATGAACAATCCTCGCCAGGTGCTTGAGCCCCTCATCATCCACCCTGGTTTCACCAAGATGAAGCCCCTTGAGTTTTTTCAACCCGGCAAGATGAATCATCCCCCTTCCGCTTATCTCGTTGCCGCGTAACCCCAGATATTCCAGGTTGATCATGCGCCCGACATGCAGCAGACCGGCATCACTCACCCCGGAACTGCCAACCGGCAGTAGCTTCAGGCTTTTTATCTGCGAGATATGCCTGAGTCCCTCATTGCCAACAGGACAGCGAAAGAGATTGAGCCATTCAAGTTTCTGCAACGCTTTGAGATGCCGCATCCCCTCGCCGTCCACCCGGGTGCCCTCCAGTGATATATCCGTCAATTCGCTGAACCGGGCAAAGCTCTTGAGGTGCTTATTGCTTATCTTTGCATTCCCATTGGCCACGATCTCAGTGACCTCGCCGGTCACTTTATCCTCAAACACACGAACCCCAATTGCCCGCAGTTGAGCAACTTTATTATTCACCGCACGATCTTCGGCAGGAGTTACCGCACCGGTTACAATTACGCAATATAGAATGGTAAACGCCGTCTTCATTCCAGATTTCCCCTAGCGGCAAACTTCAGCGCACTGTTGGCAATGTCAAAACTGGAAATCGCCAGGTCCCCCGGGATCAAGGATCCCGCAGTCATTCCATGACACCCATCCTCTTTATTTCACTGGAGTTCATTACTTCTCCCCATCTTCACGCGCACCCCCTGAAAACCCCCATTAAACCAACGGACCGGGAAAGATTAGCGACCCCCGACCCTCCCCGGGATGCGTTTCCCCTGCCTGTCAAAATACTCAGTGCGCTTGAGCGCTTTATTGTACTTTTCCCAGGAGGTTCTCCTTCCTGAATTGTCAAAATGCTCAGTGCGCTTCAAGGCCGCGTTATACTTTGACCAACCGGTTCGCTTGCCGGACTTATCAAAATACTCAGTGCGCTTCAGGGCCGCGTTATACCTCGAGGAACCCGTCCTCCCCTGCTGTGGGACATAGTTTTCCAGTCTCTTCAGCGCGGGATTTTCCTTCGACCATCCTGTCCTTTTCCCGGACTTGTCGAAATGCTCGGTGCGCTTCAGGGCTTTATTGTATTTCGACCACCCGGTTCGTTTCCCTGAATTGTCAAAATGCTCGGTGCGCTTCAGCGCCGCGTTATACTTTGACCAACCGGCCTGCGCATTTCCGCAGGCAAGCAATGCAATGGCGATATACACGACTGCTGCTGCTGCCTTTATGCTCATGATGTTTGATGCATCCTCCGGGTATTCTCCCCGACAATGGACTCTCATACTAACTATAGAGCGCATTTAAGGAAAGTGAAAAGAGTTACCTTCCGTTCACTGAGGGCAGAGCCCGCCAACCCCCGGCCATGATTTTTTCCAGCCGCTGCAGCGTCCCGGCTTGACCCTCATCTTCGGCAATATTATGCATTTCCGAGGGATCCAGTCGCTGGTCATAAAGCTCCCGGGCAAGGATGCTGCCGGTTTTCCAGTCCCGCCATTGCACATAGCGATAATTTTTTGTGCGCACGGCATACCCCATGATGTCACCGTGCCTCCGGTGGCGATGCCCCTTGTAGCTTCGAGGATACTGACTGAATACAGCCGTCTTCCACGGACGTTCCGGCCTGCTTAAAAGAGGCATAAGGCTTGTCCCCTCGACTTCCCTGGCGACACCAAGCCCGCAGGCCCCAACCAATGTCGGGTAAATGTCCACCAGTTCCACGAGGGCATCAGTGCTTGATCCGGGATTTTTCTGGCCGGGAACAGACAGGATCAGCGGAACCCGGGTAGACAACTCATAGTTGTTGGCCTTGGTCCACAATCCCTGCTCGCCGAGGTGATACCCATGGTCCCCCCACAGGCAAATTACGGTGCTCTTCTCAAGTTCGAGGCTTCGTAATTCGTCGAGCAAACGGCCAACCAATGCGTCGACGTAGCTGATGCAGGCGTAATAACCGTGGCGAAGTTCCTGCATTTTCTCCACCGTGATTTTCCCGTCAGCGGGAATGTCGGAATACCCCTCAAGTTCTTTCCAACTGCGGACAGCAAGTTCCGGTGCCAGCTCAGGGTGCATGATTGAGGCCGGCAAGGGAATCGAATCACGCCGGTAAAGGTCCCAGTATTTGCTTGGTGCACAGAACGGCAGGTGCGGCTTGCGAAAACCCACGGCCAGGAAAAACGGCTTGTCACCTTGCCTCAACTCCTTGAGTGCCACCCGTGAGGCATCGCAAACAATGCCGTCAATGTAGACATTGTCAGCCACCTCTGCCGACTCCACCGCTGAGCGCTTGAGCCCATTTCCCCTGAGGTTCTCGGCACTTGCATAGCGCACTTTTGGATCACGGACCTCGGCATACATCGCGGCTTTCGACCATGACGGCTTATCCCTGGATGGCCTGCCCCCACCATGGTAGATCTTGCCGATGGAACGCGTGGCGTAACCGTGAGCCTTGAAATGCTGCGGCAGGGTAACCACGTCCGGCAGCGCTTCCCTGAAATGGGTGTTCAGGTCCCATACCCGGGTGGTGTCAGGGCGACGCCCGGTCATCAACGAAAGGCGCGAGGGACCACACACCGCCTGCTGACAATAGGCGCGGGTAAATACGGTCCCACGCAGGGCCAGTCGGTCAATGTTCGGCGTGAGCGCAACCTTGTCCCCGTAGCAGCCGAGTAAAGGCCGCAGGTCATCAATGGCAATAAAAAGGACATTCAGCCTAACCTCCCCACCGGCAAGATTCCTCCCGGGCTGCTCACCGGCAAGTGCAGGCAGCGAAATCAGCAGGAAAACACAAAAAAATCTCACGCTTTTCAATGACCTTATATCCACCAGCCGGGAAGTATTATCAATAAGGGGATTCCCGCATGATGGAAATCATCATGCTTCCCGGGAACCACCACTCCAGCCGCAATCTCATCAAGCCTCACAGACCGGTATTTATTACTGAACCGAACACGGGAAGCAGAAGGCCACGCCCACGATGCACGTGGCGTGCGCCACTCAGGCAATAATGTTGTCGATCACGTCTCCTGCCACATCCGTTAACCGGAAATCACGACCGCTGAAATGATAGGTAAGCCGCTCATGGTCGATCCCCATGAGGTGCAGTATAGTGGCATGCACGTCATGCACGGACGTGCGGTCAACCGCTGCATGGTAACCAACCTCGTCGGTTTCCCCGTAGCTTGTCCCTCCCTTGATCCCTCCACCGGCCATCCACATGGTGAAGCCAAATGGATGGTGATCACGACCACTGCCTCCCTGCTTGTGCGGGGTCCGCCCGAATTCCCCACCCCACACGACCAGCGTCTCATCAAGCAGCCCACGCTG
>CAWVVE010000311.1:0-3941 GCA_963933075.1 uncultured Verrucomicrobiaceae bacterium
GGGGTTCACCAGAGACATCCATCAGGCCGGGAACAGACGCCTGCATCTTGAAGGCCATCTCATACTGTGCGATCCGGGCTGCAATTTCCGGATCCTCGGCTTTTTGTTGATGGATGCCGTTCAGGGCATTCACGGTGTTGACCACTGCGCGCTGGTCATCCGTGTTTACACCCTTTGGGTTGGTGACATAGAGCACAGGGTCGCCCTTGGAATGGAACGGGACACCCTGGAAGCGGCTCGGAAGAAATCCACTGTGCCATTGCCTGGCGGCGATTGGCTGGTTCTGCCCACCACCGACGGAGGTGAGGACAACGTATCCGGGAAGGTCTTCAGTCTCTGCTCCAAGACCATAGAGCAGCCAGGAGCCCATTGACGGTCGCCCGGAGATTTGCGTGCCGGTGTTCATGAAGGTGTGGGCGGGATCATGGTTTATCTGTTCGGTAACCATGGAGCGCACGATGGCGATATCATCGGCAACGGAGCCGATTTCAGGCAGGATGGAGGAGATATGCTGGCCGGATTTCCCAAAGTTCTTGAACTCATGCTGCGGTCCGAGGACTTTCAGGTTGTTCTTCTGCCCCTGAAGTTGGGCGATCGGCTGCCCCTTGGTAAAGGACTGCGGCATTGGCTTGCCGTTCATCTTGGCCAGTTCCGGCTTGTAATCGAGTGTCTCAAGGTGCGAGGGCCCACCGGCCATGCACAGGTGAATGATGCGCTTTGCCTTTGCGGGGTGGTGGGGTTTCTTGATAACCCCGGTCCATTTCTCCGCGTCGCCGGCAGCGGCATCAAGTTCATTGCTCAACAATGAGGCGAGAGCGACGGAACCAATGCCGACACTGGAACGGTTAAGGAAAGATCGACGGTTTATTTGCAGATCAGTAGATATCATTTTTTCTAGTATCGGGTAATTGTTTCGTGAAGATTGAGGAGGGTCCTAGCAATTGCCGTCCAGCCGGCCAGTTCAGCCGCAGGGAGATCCTTGGGCGGAGGGAGCAAGCCCACGTTATTGAGCTCAATGGCTGATTTCTCATCAGCCATATAACGTTTCAATTGAGCGGCCTGCAGATCAACAAGGAGCTTTAATTCCTGCGCATCGCCGTTGCGCGAGAGAGCAGTATTCATGGCCCAGTTAATGCGTGAGGTGGGATCTTTCCCGCCTTCCTTAATGATGCGTTCTGCGAATGCCCTTGCAGCTTCGACATAGGTGATGTCGTTGAGCAGCACCAGCGCCTGCAGGGGAGTGTTTGAGCGAGGCCTCTCAGCGGTGCACTCCTCCCGGCTTGGCGCATCAAAGGCCAGAAGGCTGGGATGAAGGAAGCTGCGCTGCCAGTGTGTATAGAGTGCACGGCGGTATTGGTTTTCACCCATGTCATGGGCATATCTGCGGGCGGGGAAGTTCAGGTGCCGCCAGTAGCCGGCGGGCTGGTAGGGCTTACTGCTGCGCCCACCCAGTCTTTCATTGAGCAGGGAACCGAAGGCCAGCGCATTGTCGCGTACCATCTCGGCATCCACCCTGAATCGCGATTGTCGTGCCAACAATGCATTGAAGGGGTCGCGCTCAACTAACCCGGGTGTGACATGCGAGCTCTGGGAATATGCCCTGGAAGTGATGATCAGTTCGATTATGTGCTGCACATTCCAGCCACTTTCAACGAATTCCACGGCCAGCCAGTCGAGAAGGCCGGGGTGGCTGGGCCACTGCCCCTGGGAGCCGAGGTCATCAACATTTTTTGCAAGGCCATTGCCGAATAAGAGTTTCCACAGGCGGTTGACAAAGGTGCGGGCAGTCGTCGTGTTTTCGCCTGAGATCAGCCAGTTGGCAAGGTCGATTCGTGTGGCTCGTTTGTCTCCGGTATTAAGTTTTCCCAGGAACTGGGGGACGGCCGGCTGGACAATTTCACCGGAGTCATCCAGCCAGTTGCCACGGGGCAGGATGCGCATTTCGCGTGGCTTCATTGAGACCGTCACCAGTGTGCGGGGGAGATTCTTTTGCAGTTGGGCTTTTTCCTGCTCGAGGGCTTTAACCTGTGTCCGGGCCTCGGTGAGAGCCGGCGATATTCCCAGGTAGTATTGCGCGACCTCCTTCTTCTGGGCCTCATTGCGTTCACCGGATGGCAATTTCAGGGCGGTAAGGACATTGAGCGGAAGTTCGTTACCGGCAGCCTTGAAATAAAATCCCGCACCCCCGCCATGGTTGACGATCTTCATCAGGAAATGATTGTGTCCCGGCCTGAGCTCAAGGGTGAGTTTCTCCTGGTCTGCCGCTGCACCGCGGCCAGTGTTGTTCTTGAGTTGTTCATGCCCGTTAAGCCACACCCGGATGCCGTCGTCGGACCCGAGGGATATCGGGAGTTGCGTGGCAACTGTCGCGTTAATTGTGCGGTATAGATACCATGCTGAATTTGCGTTACTGCCAAGGGCATGAACCTGGCCATCCGGAAAGTTGCGTTCCTGCCATTTCTTTCCTGCAATCACGGCGTTAGGGTCAATGCCTTTTTCCGGACCGAACTCGGTATTAAATGCCTTGTTGGGGTCGCCCCCGGGGATCGGCCCGATGATGCGCCATTTGCCAAGCACAGGTTTGCTGGAGGCAATAACGCTTTTTTCCCACTTTGCCTGGTCAGTCTTGATTTCCGGGGAGGAGACCATCGTCTTTTCTTTCAGTTCAGCGATCTTCTT
This sequence comes from uncultured Verrucomicrobiaceae bacterium, assembly GCA_963933075.1. Lineage (GTDB taxonomy): Bacteria > Verrucomicrobiota > Verrucomicrobiia > Verrucomicrobiales > DEV007 > CACIUL01. The sequence goes on from CAWVVE010000311.1 coordinate 2,680, forward strand.
CTCCAGCTCGGTGATGCGCTTCTTGTGTTGACCGGTGGCGGCAGGCAGCCCGGCTGCACGCCTGCCAACCGCATTCTCCTTAATGTCTGCGAAAAACGCGGCCATGGAGTAGAAGTCCTTTGCCGTGTAGGGGTCGTATTTGTGATCATGGCACTGGGCGCAACCCAGTGTTCCGCCCATCCATGCCCCTGAGATATTACGAACCCTGTCGGCAGCGTAGATCGCGATGTATTCCTTGGGTTGGGCGCCACCTTCCTCGGTAGTCTGCAACAGCCTGTTGTAACCGGAAGCGATTTTCTGCTCAACAGTGGCGTTCGGCAGAAGATCCCCGGCAATCTGCTCGCGCGTGAATTGATCAAATGGCTGGTTTTCATTAAAAGCGTTAATGACCCACTCACGGAAGAGATAGACATCCATGTTGGCATCGGAGTGGTAGCCGATGGAGTCGGCATACCGCACCAGGTCGAGCCAGAAAACGGCCATGCGTTCTCCATAGCGGGGCGAGGCGAGCAGGCGTTTAGTTACTGCCTTGATTGCGGTCGCGGGATTCTTGTCGTATGCCTGGCGGAATTGACTGACTTCTTCCGGCGTGGGGAGGATCCCGGTCAAATCCAGGCTGATCCTGCGGATCAGGGTATGGGCCTGTGCAGGTGCGGAGGGCTTGAGGTTGATGCTCGCGAGCTTTTGATCGACAAAATGATCAATCGGGTGTGAGGCAGGCGTTACCTTGGGCTTAACCGGTTTGTTGAATGACCAATGCCCCTGGTATTCGGCTCCTGTTGCGATCCATTTCTTGATCAGTGCGATTTCAGCGGGCTTTAATTTCTTGCCTGATTCCGGGGGTGGCATTATTTCATCCTTATCCTCGGTGGTCAGGCGAAACATGAGTTCACTCTCATTGGGATTCCCCGGTATAATGGCCGTTACCCCGTCACGTTCTTCAAATGCCCCGCCTTCCTTGAGATCGAACCGGAGCTTTGCCTTGCGCTCATGTTCATCGGGACCATGGCAGGCGAAGCAGTATTCTGAGAGCAGTGGGCGGATATCCCGGTTAAAAAGCAATCCGTCATCGCCCTGGGCGATGCAAGGACCCAAAAACAGAAAAACGAATAATGGGAAAGAGGCCGATTTCATCATGGATAATTACCTGTATTTTGCCTGAAGATGAAAGAATTTGAATTAAATTCGCGCATTGCAACGCACTTATCTGCCTATTATACCGGGAGTTATGCGAGAATCTCTACTTTTAGTTTTTTTTTTTT
>CAWVVE010000312.1:0-3932 GCA_963933075.1 uncultured Verrucomicrobiaceae bacterium
GGAAGTCCTGCTTACTTTCCAGAGCATGATCTCCGACCTCACGGCACTGCCGGTTGCCAACGCTTCACTGCTGGATGAAGGCACTGCTGCAGCCGAGGCAATGACATTGTGCCTATCGGCAAAACCGCAGGCCAGCGTGTTCTTCGTTTCCGACAAATGCCATCCGCAGACCATTGACATCGTCCGCACCAGAGCGGAACCACTGGGCATTGAAATCATCGTCGGCGACCATGCCTCCTTTGACCCCACCTCACACGGGGGATGCTTCGGCGCTCTCGTGCAATACCCCGACACTGAGGGCAAAGCCCATGACTTTTCTCCATTTGCTGATTCCTTGCATGCCGCCGGGGGTCTGCTGGTTGCAGCCTGTGACCCGCTGGCGCTGACCCTGCTCAAACCTCCCGGTCAATGGGGAGCGGATATCGCAATCGGCAGTGCAGGCCGCTTCGGCGTACCCATGGGAAACGGCGGCCCCCATGCCGCCTTCATGGCATGCACTGATAATCTCAAGCGTAAACTACCCGGTCGCCTGGTGGGTATTTCCAGGGATTCCTCGGGCAATCCCGCCTACCGGCTTTCACTGCAGACCCGGGAGCAACACATCCGCCGTGACAGGGCAACCAGTAACATTTGCACAGCCCAGGTGCTCCTCGCTGTCATTGCCGCACTCTACGCATGTTATCACGGTCCTGCCGGGCTGCTTGCCATTGCCGGAAGGATCGCCTCACAGGCAAAAAGCCTTGCAAACCGCCTTCGCCAATCAGGCCTTGAAGTCACTGAACCGGATTTTGACACCTTCCTCATTAATTCCAGCCCCCCAGAAGGGACTTCCTTTAACCTGCGCAAGTTCCAGGATGGCCGTAGCGGGATATCAATCGACGAGACAGTAACCGCCGAGGATCTCTCGATAGTCGCATCGGCCTTCGGTGCGGAACCTGGATTCGATAACCTGGACAATTATCAGGGCCCGGAAAACCTGTTGCGGCAGAGCGCATTCCTTGAACATCCGGTCTTCAACAGCTACCACACAGAGACCGAGATGCTGCGCTACCTGCGGCGACTTGAGGGCCGCGACCTTACCCTCAACCACTCAATGATTCCGCTTGGGTCCTGCACCATGAAACTCAATTCCGCAACGGAAATGCTGCCGGTGAGTTGGCCCAGTGTAAAGGATATTCACCCCTTTGCTCCGGCTGGACATCGCATGGGATATGCCACCATGCTCTCCGAACTGGAGTCGTGGCTGGCAGAGATTACCGGCTTTCACGCGGTTTCACTGCAGCCCAATGCCGGTTCACAAGGTGAATATGCCGGCTTGCTGGCAATCCGTGGCTACCACCATAAAAAAAGTGAAGAACAACGTGATATCTGCCTGGTGCCAACCTCCGCTCACGGCACCAACCCCGCAAGTGCCGTCATGGCCGGGTTCAAGGTGATCCCGGTTAATTGCGATGAAGAGGGGAACATTGACCTGGATGACATCCGCTCACGGATAGAAGAACACGGTGAAAAAATCGCAGCATTAATGATCACTTACCCCTCCACCCACGGCGTCTTCGAGGAGAATGTGCGTGAAATCTGCACAATCCTGCATGCCTGTGGGGCGCAAATCTACATGGACGGTGCCAACATGAACGCCCAGGTCGGCCTCTGCAGGCCCGGTGACATCGGGGCAGATGTCTGCCATCTCAACCTGCACAAGACCTTCTGTATCCCACATGGAGGAGGAGGACCCGGGATTGGCCCTATTGCTGTTGCTGAACACCTTGCGGATTTCCTGCCAGGGGGCGCAGGGCTGGATCACGAGAAGGGAGGGAGCATATCCTCAGCTCCTTACGGCAGCGCCAGCATCACGGTCATCTCATGGATGTATATCCAGATGATGGGCGCTTCAGGCCTGAGAGAAGCCACTCAACTGGCCATCCTCAATGCCAACTACATCGCCAAGCGACTGGAGAAATTCTACCCGATCCTCTATCGCGGCTCATCCGGGCTCGTCGCCCATGAATGCATCATTGACCTCAGGTCAATCAGGGAATCAACAGGCATCGATGTCGAGGACATTGCAAAACGCCTCATTGATTACGGGTTCCATGCCCCGACCATGTCATGGCCGGTGGCCGGCACCATGATGATTGAACCCACGGAAAGCGAATCCGTCGGCGAACTCGATCGTTTTTGTGATGCAATGATCGCAATCCACAAAGAAATACAAGCCATCCAGTCAGGTGAATCTGATGCAAACAGGAACGCATTGAAAAATGCGCCGCACACGGCACTGCAGGTTACCAGTGATGACTGGTCCCACCCATACAGCCGACAAGAGGCGGCCTTTCCTGCCGAGTGGGTAAAAAACTCCAAATACTGGCCTCCTGTGTCCCGTATCGACAATGCCCACGGTGACCGCAACCTGATATGCACCTGCGCAGCCGTTGAGCAATATCAGGACCCACAGCAGGGCTAGTCGCGGACCGGTTGACTCTTGAGGATTTTTCCGCTCACTACCTCAAGCCGGGCCATTATCCCTTTATTGGCTTGCCGCCTTGCATGAGCAAGAGCTGCGCGGACAACACTTGAGGCCTTTGTCGCATTGCCTGTCTCCGCATGAGCCGCCGCCAGTGTCATCAAGAATTCCGGGTTCTCACGTGCCCCCGGAGCCTTCATGAGAAACTCGGCCAGTTCAACTGCCCGGTCACCGTCACGCAGGCTGTCCTCAGTGGAAGTGGCATGAATCCAAGCCAGGCTGTTGATCGCGGGTATGGTCCTTGGGTTGATTTTCAAAGCCGCATTATAGGCATTGATTGCCGGACCCTTCTCACCTGCTATCACGAGAACATCACCGAGCAGAGTCAATCTATCCGGATTGTTTGGTTTCTCACTGTTCATTTGCTTGGCGAGATTCTTGGCAAGGTCAGTATCACCGACCTCGGCAGTTGCCAGGGCCTGACGACTGCGCATCCTGGCGGATTGAGGATTGAAATGTGCTGCCGCCTTGAAATGGGAGAAAGCGCCCCTGTGATCACGCTGCCCTGATAGAATATCACCAATATTGAAATGAACATCGGCAAGCTGAAGTGCCTGCCTTGCTCCAAGTTGTTGACCGGGAACTACTGGATGTTCGGAGAGGAATTCACTGAGATACTCCCGCGCATCATCATCATATCCCCCTTCCCGATAAGCCGAAGACACGGCTACCGGATGGGTTGGCAATAACCTGTCTGCCCAGATCCCGGCAAATGGCATTGCCTCACGGCGCGCAACGTCAGGTCCTCCGCCAAGTTTTGACCGGTCAGCAAGAAGCGTCATAATGGAAACCCCACCCTTATAGATAACTGTCAGCCATCCACCCTTATCCACCAGAAAACTGCATGGAACAGGCAGGTCATGATGACGATAAACGGCCTCAAGAACTAACTGGTTCAGGACATTGACGAGGGACTTTCCGGCATGTCCTGCAATCCCGGAGAATCCGGCCCTCTGCAATAACGCCCGCAATTGTTGCCCATCGGGTTGCTTGCCATCCTCGAGCCCGTCCCCGCACAGGGCAAGCACCTTGAGGCCCGCTTTGTCGAGCACTTCAGCCTTTTGACCAAACTCCCCGAGTTCCACAAGACAGGGCGCGCACCAGGTTGCCCAGAGGTTAATCAGCACCGGTGAATCCGATGTCATGCTTGCAATTGTCACCGTGCTGCCATCCAAGGCGGTGAACTCCGTTGATGCAGGTAATTTGAGAGGCTGGGAAAGCCTGATGCGCCGCACATCCGAATCTCCGGGCAACTGCGGCTCCCCTGAAGGGAATGCCACCGGGATAACCACGCTTTCCGGTTTCAAGGCAACTCCGCTACCCTGCTTGAGGATAAAACTCCCCCCAGGGGATATGCCCCCGAACTGCTCAGTTTCGCCGGCCGGCCAGCGCACACTGACTGATTGAA
>CAWVVE010000313.1:0-3931 GCA_963933075.1 uncultured Verrucomicrobiaceae bacterium
TATTGCCCCGGCAGGTCATGGCCTCCCTGGGGAAAATCAAGAAGCCCATCAAGCTCGGCATGATTGCCGACCTGCACCAGGACGTCATGCACGATGGCCCGGCAAGGCTGCAAGTCTTCCTCGATGCCATGAAGGAGGAAAAGCCCGATGCACTGATCCAGCTCGGGGACTTCGCCTACCCGACAAAGAAAAACGAGATCGTAACCAAGGCCTTTGCGAAGGCACACCCCAGGACCCTGCACGTTCTTGGAAATCACGAGATCGACGGTGGACACTCCTTCGAGGAAGTCGCCAAACTCTGGGGCATGAAGGGGCGCTACTACACCGAGAACATCAATGGCCTTGACCTGGTCGTTCTCGATGCCAACGAGAAACCGAAAAACCACAAGGGCGGTTACCCCGCACACATTGGGGAAAAACAGCTCGAGTGGCTCGCCGAACAACTAAAAACCCTCAAGGGCCCGATCCTTGTCGTCAGCCACCAACCTCTGGCCGGTCCGTCAAGCATCGACAACGCGCAAGAGGTCCAGAAATTGCTCAGCTCCGCCGCCGATAAGGTGCTGCTGGCCGTCAATGGCCACACCCACATTGACCACGTGGCACGTGCGGGAACGCTCTCCTGCCTGCACGTCAACTCGGCTTCCTACAAATGGGTCGGCGGCTCCTACCGCAACAAGAGCTACCCGGCTGAGATCCACTCCAGGTTCCGCTGGATCGAGTATACCTGCCCCTATCGTGAGAGCCTCTTCACCACCCTCACCATCGACCCTGCCAATGGACGTATCGACGTCAGGGGGCGTGAGAGCAAATGGGTCGGCAAATCCCCCTCCCAACTTGGAATTGCGGCAAAACCCGACCTTACCGACGGCAAGGAAATCTGCCCGAAAATCCGCAACCGAAAGATTGCGCCATAAGGGTAAAAGTGCACCCTCTCCAGCCAGCTGAATAATTCCAGCTCGTAATATTTGCTGAGCTTTGGAAGTATATTGGCAACAATGTGAGGATTTATTGCGAGGTCTTCCCGCAACTGGATGATCCTTGATTAAGGACATTATCACCCACCCCTCTAAACTTTATGCACATCAACAAACCAGCAACACGACTCCTGTCCATAACAGCTATCCTCCTGGCATTATCGCCCAGCCTCTCTGCAGGAATCAAGGTCGAGAAAAATGTCTCCTATGGCCATCACGCAAGGAACGTCATGGATGTTTACTGGAACACTGACTATAAAAACGCCCCCATTGTCTTCACCATTCATGGTGGTGGATTTAAGAACGGGGATAAGTCTTACTGCAACGCCGATATGCGGAAACTCTACATGGCAAAAGGTTGCATCGTGGTCTCGCCAAACTACCGGCTGGTGAAAGCCGGAACCAAAATCACCAAGGATGATTGTGCCCTCGATGCCGCCATGGCGGTTGCCCACATACAGGCCAACGCCAGGAAATATGGCGGAGATCCCGCCAAGATCGTTGCCACCGGTGCCTCGGCCGGTGGCTACATCAGTGCACAGATTGCCTATAAGAAGAAATGGAAGTGGCCAGCCGGCGCCAAGCACAAGCCCGAGACCCTGAATATCGTCGGCTGGTTCGGCAACAGCCCCTTCCTGCCACCGGCCTTGATTAGGCAGGTCGCCGCGGGAGACCCTCCCGGCTTCGTCATGTATGGGGGCAAGAGGGAACACCCGGCTACTCCCGCCAAGCAGGGCCATGACATCCAGGCGGCACTCAAGAAAAACAAGTCCTGGAGCAAGATGGTATACATCGACTTCATGGGGCATGTTCCCGCCAAGCGTATCCTGTTCAGCGCCAAGTCCCGCGACAAAGAAACCCATCAGGCCTTCAATCAATTTCTCGATATGGTTTGCCACGGCAAGGCTACCCCCAAGGGCGGCGACGTGATCAAGGTAAAGAGAAATCAACCAGGATAAGCAACCCGGTTTCACGAAGGCACAAAAAACACCAGCATGGTCGTGAGGAAACTCATCCTGATTCTTTACTCTGTTATATGGGTTAGTCCTCCGGCCTTTTGCCAAAAGGAAACGGCAGTATCCGGCCTTATCATCCCCCGGGATAATGAGGGCATGTATGTGCGCAATGAAGAAGGACAGCTAGAGGTAAACTGGACGTCCAGGACGAAGGTGGCGCTGCAAGTCAACACACGCTTATTGAGCAGGTTGAAAGCAGAGCGCTTCGAATACACAATACACTCCTCAAAAGAAGTCGTCACCTTTTCCATTCCCAGGGGACCGATTACCGGCATCAAGACCTCGGAAGGGAGGAAACAGCTGGAGATAACACTCAGGGAAGCCTGGGAGGAAAAGTGGCTCTCGGAATCCGGGCTCAAGCTGTATTTCAATCAGAAGCCCGCAAGAGAACAAATCGCCACTCCGGATGATCCCAGGTTTATCGGCACATGGAACCCGGTCTCCAAGCCTCGCACCCTCACCATCAAGGGTAACAACTACGAGATCTCGATGAAGAAGGGCGGGCAGACCAGCGCCCTGCTCTACAACCTGCTTTCCGTAAAGGACTGTAAGCCCTTCATTAACAAGGCGAAAGTCATCGGACAGATAAAGGACGATGTGCTCATTGCCGATGAAATCCATATCCAGCCCATCGGCGATCAGGCCGCACTGGATGACCCGGGACTTCCCCGCTATCTCTTTATCGGCGATTCCATCTCCGGCAATTACGACAAGGGCTTAAGGGAGGCTTTGGCTGGAAAGTTCAACCTGCATCACCCACCCACCAATTGCGGACCATCGGCCAGTGGCGCCAAGAACATCGTCAACTGGCTCGGCGCCTACGATCAACCCGGTCGGCACTGGGATGTGATCAGTTTCAATCACGGCCATTGGGACAGCAAGAACGACAAGGTCAGTTATCAGGCGAACCTAGAGAAGGTCATCGTGCATCTGAAAAAGACGAAGGCAAATTTGATTTGGGTCGCCACCTGTCCCGTACCCAACGGTTATGATCCCGCCGGACCACTCGATGCCAACGGCAAGGCTCCCGGAAGAACCGCCGGGGTAATGAAAAAATATCTCAACCCGTGGGCCCTGGAGGTCATTAAACACCATCCGGAAATTTCGATTTGTGATCAGTGGCAATACTGCAAGGATAACAAGAACGGCATCTACAAAGACTGGTGGGGCGGCAGGAACGTGCATTTTAAAGGTACGCAGGCCAATGCCCTTGGCGAATTCCTCGGCAAGCATGTGGCAAATGTCCCGAAGAAAAACACACCCAAATGAAACAGTTTCTGCTGACAATAATCGTAACCTTGGTGTTCGCCGGATGCACTCCCGAGCTTCATAAAGCGGCAAGGGCCGGCGATGCCGATAGGGTCAGGGAATTACTCAATGCCGGGGCTGACGTTAACGTCAGGAATTCGTCCAAGCAACGTCTTCAATGGACTTCCCTGCATTATTCGGCTTATTATGGCCACCGGGAAACCGCCGAAATCCTGATCTCTCGCGGGGCGGATCTTGATGCCGAGGATCCATATTATTCAACCCCTCTGTACCTGGCCGCCGAACAGGGTCGCCGAGAAATCGTCAAGTTCTTAATCTCCAAGGGAGCGAAAGTAAACGTAACGAGCTCCAGGTCGGGATACACTCCGTTGCATCGGGCGGCATGGGGGTCCGTGGCTCGACGGTCCGGTCAAGGAGCCAAAGAGCAGCCACAATATAAGGAAATCGTGGCCTTTCTGATCGCAAAAGGCGCGAACATCAATGCCCGGGACAACGACGGCAAAACAGCATTGGATCAAGCCACTTGGTCGGATAACGGTGAAACGGCCGCTCTCCTTCGCAACCACGGAGGCATACACGGGACGATTGATGGCGCTGCTTACGGTGGAGATATTGACGCGGTCAAAGGTTTCTTGGCCAATGGTGTGGAGGTGAATGTGAAAGGAGGTTCGA